>DAOSWJ010000001.1:0-2781 GCA_035380005.1 Prolixibacteraceae bacterium
ATTTTTCTTTTAATTTCTCGGGATTGGTGCGTGCATACATAAATGCATCGTTGGTAAGGTTTACCACTTTGTCGCCTTTTATTATCAATAATGTTTGACCATTGATTTTGTGCTTTTTAATCAATTTGTTCTTTTTGTCTTGTTCACGGTCAATCGATGTAAACTTGATTTTGTTTTCATAAACGTCGTTCAATACTTCTTTAGTAACTTCTTCCACAGCATTGCATGTAGCACAACGGCGTGTTGCATGAAAATAAATAACTTCAACATTTGAAACATCGGTACAAGCTTGTTGCACTTCTTCGGTACAAGGTGCTGTTGCAGCTGCTGCCGAACTGCAACACTGTGCAAAAACTGAGCTTAAACCTGTAAACAATAAAATAACTGATACAAAAATTACTTTCTTCATGGTTTTTATTTTTAATTGGTAATTAACTTTTTGATTTCATCTTTTGAGGGCACGCGGCCTTTAACCACAACTTTGTTGTTGATAACCAATGCTGGAGTTGTCATTACCCCATAGTTCATGATTTCAACAATGTCATCAACTTTAGTAACAGTGGCCTTTACGCCAGTTTCGGCAACTGCCTCCAATGTGGCTTTTTCGAGCGTTTTACACTTTGGGCAACCGGGGCCAAGTACTTTGATTTCCATTCCAGCCAGCCCAACTACACCTAAATCCTCTAAAGGGGACTTCTTGGTATCTGCGTTATTGTTATTTTCGTTCATTTATATTGATTTTTAGAGTTTTATTAAATGTTCAAATCTTTAAATTTGGTAGTTCCCAGCCCCCCCCTTCAGGGGGTTGGGGGGTGAATTATTTCTTGAAACAACCTTTGCGCTTCGTTCCAATTTTCCTTGTTGATGCAATATTTGATTTTAGGTGCTTCAATTTCGCCCTGTATCAAGCCTGCATCTTTTAGTTCTTTCAGGTGTTGCGAAAGAGTCGATTTGGCAATGGGCAGCTCTTCGCTCAAGTCGCCACTATAACAGCAGCTTTGCTTCGATAAAAGCTCTATAACATAAACCCTTACCGGATGCCCCAATGCTTTGGCATATCTGGCCAGTTGTTTCTGGTCTTCGCTGATGATTTCTTTGATTTTCATTTCGTATTTCGTAAAATTACGAACAAAGGTAATTTGTTTTTTTTTAAATAAAAGTTCCATATTTGTTTTTTCTTAATCACAGATAAAGCGAACAATTTTACAAATGAAAATCTGGACAACCCAAAGCGGCTATACCATTGAACAGATAATATCTGGGCGGAGCAATGTGTTTCTTGTTTCAAATGGAAATAAAAGAATAATTGTAGATGCTTCGGTAAAAAGGTTAAGAAAAAAAATGTTTAGGAGGCTTAACCGGTTAGGTGTCTCATCGGTTGATTATTTGATACTCACTCACACCCATTTCGATCATGTTGGAAATGCGCAAAGTATAAAGGATGCTTTTAGTGCCAAGGTTGTTGTTCATAAAAATGAGGCCCAATTTTTACAAAATGGAATTAGTATTTTACCCAAGGGCACCAACTGGTTTACTAGGCATGTTGTTGGTTTTTTGGGAAAGGTTTTTGCTCCATTAACCAACTTTAAACCCTGTAAACCCGAAATGCTGATCGATTCGGCATATAGTTTTAATGATATTGGGGTTAATGCCTATATTATTCATACCCCGGGCCACTCAGCGGGTTCAATAAGCTTAATTGTTGACAACGAGATTGCCATAGTGGGCGATTCCTTGTTCGGGATTTTTCCCAATTCAGTTTTTCCTCCTTTTGCCGATAATGTTCCTGAAATGATAACAAGTTGGCATAAGCTACTTGAAACAAATTGCCATACTTTTCTTCCTGCGCATGGAACGTTTAATAGTCAACAATTATTGCAAAATGAGTATGTGAGAAGTACAAAAAAATCTAACAACTTATTTCTTTGAATCAGTTAAAAACTTATTTTTGTATGTTCTAAAACCAATGGATGTTTAAATTTAATTCGGTTTCGGTAAAGTAAATAACCGTAGGGCTTTGGTTCTCGGTTATCCCTTAAGAATACTCAGGCAAATTCTTGTCAGTGAAATTTTCATTTATATTTATTAATAACTCGATTGAAACTTGGCTAAAACGATTGTGCATTAGTTTCAACAATCAAAATTTTAACATCATGAGTAACGAAAATACATCTATACACGATTTCGATTTCAACTTGATTTGCGAATATTTTTCAAGCATCGAAAGGCAGGGGCCGGGAAGCCCCGAGGTAACCATCAAGGCATTGAGTTTTATCGAAGGCCTAAGCAACAAATCGAAAATTGCCGATCTGGGTTGCGGAACTGGCGGACAAACAATGGTACTTGCGCAGCATACACATGGAAATATAACCGGCATCGATCTATTTCCTTATTTTGTTGATCTTTTTAATGCCAATGCAGCTAAATATGACCTTCAAAATCGAGTTAAAGGACTGGTAGCTTCAATGGACAATCTTCCTTTTCACGAGGAAGAGCTCGATCTGATTTGGTCGGAAGGCGCAATCTATAACATTGGTTTTGAGCGTGGCTTGACCGAATGGCGCAATTACCTTAAAAAAGGTGCTTATATTGCTGTTTCCGAAGTTTCGTGGTTTACCGATGAACGGCCCGATGAAATTGAAGCTTTTTGGAAAGATGCTTATCCCGAAATAGATACAATCCCTAACAAGGTTGCTGTTATGCAAAAATCGGGTTATATTCCTGTTGCAACATACATTTTGCCCGAAAATTGTTGGACGGAACATTTCTATGCCCCGCAAG
>DAOSWJ010000001.1:2881-39365 GCA_035380005.1 Prolixibacteraceae bacterium
GCAACATACATTTTGCCCGAAAATTGTTGGACGGAACATTTCTATGCCCCGCAAGTTGAGGCTCAGAAAATTTTTCTGAAGAAATATGCTGGAAATGATACTGCCGAAGGTTTAGTTGCAAATGAACGTAGAGAGGCTGAACTTTATAATAAGTTCAAAGATTATTATGGTTACGTTTTCTATTTTGGGAAGAAGATTTAGCAAGCAATAGCAAGCAGTAGAAGACAATAATAAACGTTTGTTTTCTACTGCTTTCATTTTAATAATAAACTCAATAGCATAAATTTTAATTTGCTTAGAGTTAGTTCTTTGTTCCTAATTTAAAACTTAAAAATCGAACGCGATCTGCCTCTGCTGGTGGTTTTTATGCCCAATACGCCCAATAGCCCTCGGGTTACTTCGCGGGCTATGGTATTGGTTACCGGGCTTTTAATTATTTTTTCGAGTGTCGATTGTTGTGGCTTTGGTCTGCCTTTGGGTGCAGTGCGTGCTTTTTCAATTTTCTGTTCAGTTTCACGAGTTTGTTCTGCAACGCGGCTTTGTAAAATTTCATAGGCACTTTCGCGATCTATTTCAACATTGTACTCGCGAGCCAAAGCCGAGCTTCTGATGTGGCTGCTTATTTCTTGTTCGCTTAATACATCCATGCGCGAAAAGGGTGGGCGCATAAGTGTATGAGCCAACTCGGTTGGACGTCCTTTTTCATCGAGGCCCGAAACAAGCGCTTCGCCGGTGCCTAGTTGCGTGATTAGTTGATCAACCACGTAGAAATCCGACGATGGATAATTCTCCGATGCCGATTTAATATCCTTGCGGTCTTTGGCTGTAAATGCCCGTAAAGCATGTTGAATTTTTGTACCCAACTGCCCCAAAACATTGGCTGGTATGTCGGTTGGCGACTGTGTAATAAAGAAAATACCAATACCCTTTGAGCGAATAAGTTTGATGGTCATTTCGAGTTGGTCGAGCAAGTTTTTGGTGGCATTTTTAAATACGAGATGCGCTTCGTCGATAAAAATTACCAATTTGGGTTTATCGGGGTTTCCAACTTCGGGCATGGTTTGGAAAACCTCGGCAAGCAAACAAAGTATGAATGAGCTGAATAAGTCGGGTTTATCTTGGATGTCGGTCAGGCGCAGGATGTTGATCATGCCTTGTCCTCGGTTATTGGTAAACAACAGGTCGTTTACATCGAACGAAGGTTCACCGAAAATGTTTTCGCCACCTTGTTGTTCAAGTGTAATAATTTTGCGTAAAATTACGCCTGTCGATGAGGTCGATATCAAACCATATTCCTTTTTGAATTCCTCTTTTCCTTCGTTTTGAGCGTAATTAAGAACGCTTTTTAAATCTTTCAGATCAAGAAGTGGGAGTTTGCGGTCGTCGCAGTATTTGAATACCATTGAAAGTATTCCTTCCTGATTGTTGTTCAATCCAAGTATTTTCGAAAGCAACACAGGCCCGTATTCCGAAACTGTAGCACGCAAGCGAACGCCGGGTTCGTCCGAAATCGATAAAAATTCAATGGGGTAACTTTTGGCCTTCCAGTCAATTCCGATATAATTTGCCCTTTGTTCTATTATTGAATTACTTGAGCCTTCTGCTCCAAGTCCGCTTAAGTCACCCTTAATATCCATGGCTAAAACAGGAACGCCCGCATCCGATAAGCCTTCCATAATTACTTGCAGCGATTTGGTTTTGCCAGTACCTGTAGCTCCGGCAATAAGGCCGTGCCTGTTCATTGTTTTTAATGGCAGTTTAATTTGGCTAGCAGTTTCGTAGTCGTTGGCAAATACGGCCGAACCCAATAATATCGATTCGCCCTTAAAGGCATACGATTGCTGGATTTTATCAGTAAATTGTTGCTTGTCCATTTCGAATAAAACGTTTTAAATTTGAAACGGAAGATAGTAATTTATTCTGTTAATTTTCCTTAAAACTGCTTTTTTGGTATTTCAAAAAAAAACCTGTTTTTATATTTTCGGCTTCCAAAATTTTAAACCGTTAAGCAGATGGATATCAGAGTTGAAAACTTGACCAAACGTTATGGTTTGCAAAAAGCGGTCGATAACTTGTCGTTCGAAGTTAAAACAGGCGAGATATTGGGCTTTTTGGGGCCTAACGGAGCAGGTAAAACTACTACAATGAAAATAATTACCTGCTATTTAGGCGCCGATAGCGGCGATGTTAAAGTAGGCGGTATTTCGGTGAACGATTCGCCCGAAGAAGTAAAAAAACACATTGGTTATTTGCCCGAGCACAATCCATTGTACTACGAAATGCCGGTAATCGATTACCTCAGGTTTGTTGCACAACTGCAAGGTGTTAGCCCCGAAATGGTAAACGAGCGCATTATTGAAATGATCAACACTTGTGGGTTAAAAGGTGAACAGCACAAGAAAATACGTGAGCTGTCGAAAGGATACAAACAGCGTGTTGGGCTAGCACAAGCACTTATTCACGACCCGTCGGTGCTAATACTCGATGAGCCTACCACGGGTCTCGACCCCAACCAAATCATCGAAATTCGGGAGCTGATTAAAAAAATTGGGCGTGAGAAAACCGTTATTCTTAGTTCGCACATTTTGGCCGAGGTGGAAGCTACCTGCGACCGTATCATGATCATCAACAAAGGAAAAATTGTTGCCGATGGTACTTCGGAGCAATTACGCAAACAGGCTCAAGGCGACGAATTGCTTCGTGTTGCTATCGAAGGCGGATCGCGTGACGAGATATTTACAGCATTGCAGGCTCTTCCTTCAACGGCTTTGGTCGATTTTGCATCCGAAACACAAACAGTGTTTGAACTACAGAGCAAGCCGAATGTGCGATCGGCAAAAGCCATTTTCGAATTGTGCGCATCAAAAGGTTGGTATATTGGTGAATTAACGCCTATTGAAACCAAGCTCGAAGATGTTTTCCGCGAAGTTACTGCTAAATAAAAATCAAAAAAGAATTTAAAAATGAAAGCTATATGGACAGTTGCCCGCAGAGAGCTAAGTTCGTTTTTCGACTCGTTGCTGGCATATATAATGATAGTTGCCTTTTTGGGTTTTAGTGGATTTTTTACCTGGATAAAAGGCGCCGATATTTTCTATGTTAACCAAGCCAGTTTGCAATCGTTTTTCGGTATTGCCTACTGGACACTTTTCTTCTTTATACCAGCTTTAACAATGCGGCTTATTGCCGAAGAACGCAAAACCGGAACCATAGAAATGTTGCTCACAAAGCCAATATCGGAGTGGGATATTGTGGCCGGAAAATTCCTTTCTACATTGTTATTGATTGTGGTTGCGCTGGTGCTTACTTTGCCCTATTACATAACCATTTCAACACTGGGCGATATCGATCATGGCGCTGTTTGGTTGGGCTATTTGGGCTTAATTTTGATGAGCGCAGCATACATTAGCATTGGTATTTTTACCAGTAGCCTTACCAATAATCAAATTGTAGCATTTTTGCTTGCTTTATTTATCGGTATATTCTTCCACATTATTTTCGATGTCATTTCTTCGAGTTTAACATCGGTTTCGGGGGGAGTATTTTATTACCTAAGCATGAGCAATCATTTTGAATCGATTAGCCGAGGAGTGCTCGATTCGAAGGACCTAGTGTATTTCTGCTCAATCATCTTTTTGGGTTTGTTTGGCGCCCAAATGGTTTTGGTTAAACGTAAATAGAAAAACGACGAAGTTATGAAGAACAAAAATTATTTGATATACATATTATTGCTGGTGGGAATAGTAATATTGCTCAACATTATGTCGAGCCGCTATTTCTTACGTGCCGATTTTACGGCCGATAACCGGTACACCTTGAGTAAAGCAACCAAGGACATTGTTCGTTCAATTGATGAGCCTGTTACGGTTACTGCATATTTTACAAGCGATTTACCGCCCGCTGTTAAGCAAATTCGCACCGAGTTTAAAGAATTACTGATTGAATATGCAAACCTGTCGAAGGGAAATTTGGTGTACGAGTTTGTTTCGCCCAACGACGATCAGCAGCTCGAACAGGAATTGGCGCAAAAAGGCATTGCACCACGTATGTTGAATGTGAGGGAAAAAGATCAATCGGTGCAAAAAACCGTTTACCTTTCGGCTGTTGTTCAATATGCCGATAAGGAAGAAGTGTTGCCATTGATTTTGCCCGGAGCAGCCATGGAATACGACCTCTCAACTGCCATCAAAAAATTGGTAGTTGATGATAAACCGCTAATTGGTTTTATTCAAGGACATGGCGAGCCGTCGCTTAATGAGTTCATGCAGGCGCTTCAGTCGTTGCAGGTGCTTTATAATGTCGAAAGCGTTGAATTGTCGGATACTGTTCAGTTGGAAAAATACGAAGCGCTGGCATTAATTGCACCTGTTGACTCAATTCCCGATGCACATTTTTATTACATCGATAATTTCATTAACAACGGCGGAAATTTATTTGTGGCCATTAACAGGGTCGATGGCGATTTGAATACATCGATGGGGAATGAAATTACAACAGGATTGGAAACCTGGCTGGCCAATAAGGGTATTATTGTCGAAAATCAGTTTGTTATCGATAATTCGTGCAGCAATGTTAGTGTGGTTCAGCAACAAGGGCCTTTCAGGTTCCAAACACAGGTACGTTTTCCATATTTGCCAATTATTACAGGCTTTGCCGATCACCCCATTAGTAAGGGGCTCGAAAGCTTGGTGCTCATGTTTGGCAGCCCGGTTACTTTTAACGGCGACACAACTGTAACGGCAACACCGCTGGCTTTTACATCGAAAATGTCGGGTACAGCAACAGCACCGCTTTATTTTAATATACAGCGTCAATGGACCAAAAACGATTTTACACGTTCTGAAATACCTGTAGCTTATGCATTTGAAGGTAAGTTGGGGCAAAGTTTAAATAGCCGAATGGTGGTAGTTGGCGATGGCAATTTTGCTGTGAATGGCAGTGGGCAACAAGCCCAGCAGCTCAACCCCGATAACGTTAATATGATGGTGAATGCTATCGATTGGTTGGCCGATGATACCGGGTTGATTGCCCTGCGAACCAAAGGAATAACTAATCGTCCGCTCGACCAAATAGAAGACGGTAAGAAAAGCTTTTTGAAGTACCTTAATTTCCTTTTACCAGTGTTGCTAATAATTATTTATGGTATAATTCGCGATCAACGTAACCGTACTTTGCGCTACAAACGTATGCAGGATAATTTTGTAAAATAAAAACCTTTAACCATGAGAAAAACAATCAATAATAAATGGTTGCTCGTTGTTTTTGTTGTGCTGCTTGCTCTGGTAGTAGTGCAGTTCTCAAAATCCGATGGGCACAAAGAGCGCTCTTTCGATAAGGAATTGGTTAAATTCAATTCCGACGAAATTGCAAAAATTACATTATTTCCCAAAAATTTGAATGGAGAAAGCATCGATTTGCAAAAAAGTAACAATGCATGGCAAATTGAAACCGATGGCAAGTCATACAATGCCGGACAAAACACAATCGATGGAATGCTCAACAGTTTAAGCAATTTGAAAGCCCTTAGCTTGGCCGGTAATTCGAAAGACCGATGGGATAGTTTTGAAGTGAGCGACTCGCTGGCAACACGTGTGCAACTTTTTAATCAAAAAAATAAAAAGGTAGCCGATGTATATATTGGTAAATTTAAGTTTTCGCAACCCCGCAGTATGAGTACTTATGTGCGTATCGATGGGAAAAAAGAAACGTACCGTGTTGATGGCTTTTTAAGTAGTATGTTTAACCGAAACGTGAACGATTTGCGCGATAAAACCATAACTGCCGATCAGGTGGCTAACTGGACTCAACTTACCTTCGACTATCCTTCCGACTCATCGTTTGTGCTTAGCAAACAAGATGGACAGTGGATGCTCGATGGCGTTTTGGCCAATCAAAACGAAGTAAGTAGCTACATTAATGCAATTAAAAAGCAAAACGGTATGAGTTTGGTCGATGAACCCGCAATTGCAGGAACGCCTATGTTCCGTATTACTATCGAACGCGAAAATCTCACGCCAATAATGCTTAGCGTTTACGAAAATGCCGTGGGTAAACTTTTAGTTAGCTCCGAAAACGAAGGGGTTGCTTTTAGCGATCAGTCGGTAATCGACCGCTTTTTTGTGTCAAAATCAAAATTCGAAATACGTTAAGCTTTGTTTTGAACAATGATAATACAAACCGAAGGCTGCTCTATTTAATTATTGGGCAGCCTTCGTGGTTTAAGAAAAAATAACAGTTCAACAGAACAGCCAATTACATAAAAGCCTACTTTTACAACTCGAAAAAAAAACAATTAAAAAATATTTTCTTATGAAGACAGCCGTTTTATTATTTGTGGCCATCGTTTTTACTTCTTTGGCCTCGTTTGCACAAGAGCCTGCAGTAGCTGCTACCGATTCGATTATTTTTAATGAGTTGGAACACGATTATGGAACCATTGAGCAAGGTGCCAATGGCGAAACCGAATTCAAATTTACCAATAAAGGTCAAGCCCCAATTGTGCTTTCGAATGTTAGGGCATCGTGTGGTTGCACAACACCAAGTTGGCCACGCAATCCTATTTTACCAGGCGAAGAAGGGGTGATTAAAGTAAAATACAATACCAACATTGTTGGTGCATTCAATAAATCAATTACAGTTACATCGAATGCCAAGAATTCAAATGTTATTTTGAGGATCAAGGGCAATGTAACCAAAAAGACTGAGTGATTTTGAAAAAATATTTTTGAGCGTATAGTGGTTTGTTTAGACTCAAACTCAGCCTTAAGCTTAACCTCAGCCTCAATATTTTTTGGGAACAGAGGCAACTCAAAATACAACCAGGTTAGGTCATTTACTAATGTTTGTTTGGTTATTGCTTTAATGGATGTGCTACTAAACATCAAGGGTTCGCCACGTCGATTTTTTTCGTGCCTCAAAAAATTCTCCTCGCGATGACAAGCCTTGTTCGGCGGGGTGGGGGAAAGGTTTGGTGGCGTAGCCACCAAACCTTTCCTTTTATTTATCAACTAAGTGCCAGTCATCGCGTGGAGCCGCAGTTTACGCAGGCTACGTGGCGATCTGTTGTTCTACGCAGGCTATGTCCATTTCTAAAACAACGAATTGCCCCAATACCCCAATTTTCCATTATTCCAAATCTCCTGTCTCCTGTCTCCTGTCTCCTGTCTACCGTCTTTTGTCTTTTGTCTTCGTTCTCCAGTCTTCTGACTCCCGACTCCGTTCTTTGTATTTTATCTTTGTTTTTAGGTTAAGTTGATTTTTTGTTTGTAATTTTAGCTGAAAGAAAAAGCAAACAGCAATTTATTTGTCATTTTAAAAACTTAACCATGTTCAAAACAATCATTTCCGATTACCAGCAAGTGAAATTGTTGCAAATTATTGGGCGCCTCGATACTTTGGCAGCCAATGAATTTGGTACTCAGCTTTCGCAGATAGTTGGGGTTGAAAACAAGCTTATCATTGATTTATCGCAGTGTAATTATTTGTCGAGTACAGGCATAAGGACCCTTTTGTCGGGTTACAAACAAATGAAAACCAAAGGAGGAATACTTTTGCTTTGTAATCTTCAATCAGAAGTTTTTCAGGTAATTGAAATGGTAGGTTTGCATAACATTTTTACAATTGTTGCAACTGTTAACGAAGCTGTCGATTTAATTGAAAAGGATGGTGGTGCCAAAGTCTTAATGTTGGGCGATAACGATTTAACGTTTCAATACCTTCAAACTTGTGCCAACAATTGTAATGCAAAAATTATCAATAATGAATTGATGGCCTTTGGTGAGTTGGGCTTATCGTTTGGAGTCGGAGGGTTAAGCGAAACCGATGAACCCGCCAATTCGGGTATGTTTTTTACATTGGGGAATTGCATCGGTTTTTTTCCTGTAAATAAGTCCGATGAAGCCGATTTCAGGATTGCCTTGAACGATAGTATGTTTGCAGCAAATGTAGCTTTTGGAATTTCATTCGGAGATAATATTTCAGGTAAGCTCACTTCACAAACTTCATCAATAGTAGCTTTTCCTAAATTTAACGAAGTTATTGATGAATTGCTTCCAAAAATTGAGGTGAACCCCAACTTGGCTGGTTTGTTAATTTACGCTATTGTTGAGGGTAAACCGGCCATTTCATTTGTGGTAAAATTCAATAATTCTGTATCGGTTGAAGGTGCTGAAAGTTGGTTTGAACTTGCCAATAGCACAGGAAAAGGTTCATTGTTGGATAAATGGACGGGTATTACATTTTTGCTTTCCGAAGGAAATCAACTCGAACATGATGCGAAAGTTTTTGATTGGCTGAAACAGTTGCTTTCCATAGAAAATATATTGGAAGTAAGGCATTTTGATGTAAAAAAGGCATTGATCGATCCTTTAGTTTTTTTAGTGGCCGGCAAAAAACAGGTAAATGCAAGCGAGGTTCAACTCAATATTAAAACCGACGAAGGCTTTGAAATATCGAAATCAACCCGTTTTTTAATTCGTAATTTATATGCCGACTCGGGCAGGGTAGTGCTAAAGCCCTTGCACGGAGGTTTCTCGGCCCAAACCTATTCTGTAAGTTCATTCGATGCCGAAGGGCGCAAAATGCGGCCTACTGTTTTGAAAACCGCGCCACGTGCAATGATTGCCCGCGAAGCCGAGAGTTGTAGGAAATATGCCATGCCTTACATTCTGAACAATAGCGCCATGGTACTTGGCGAAGTTTTTTTGGCAAATACCGGTGCTTTGCGTTATAACTTTGTAGGTATTGGAGGCGAAGATGCTAAGCTGAAATGGTTAACCCATTATTATACCGAATGGGATTATGAAAGTCTTGAACCTCTTTTTGATAAAATCTTTTTGAAAATTTTAAATCCTTGGTATGGTCAGCCCGTTGAGCAAAGAATAATGCCCTTTATCGACCACGATCCTACGCGTACATTTTTTCCGCATATATATGAAACAGCCGAAAAGGTACTTGGTATTTCGGCAAATGAAAAGTATTTTGAAATAAGCGAAACAGGTGAGAGAATGATCAACCCGTATTGGTTCTTGAAAAACATTTATCCGAAAAATGCAAACAAAGAAATTGGGTTCCTAACCTCGATTTGCCATGGCGATTTAAACATGCAAAACATATTGCTCGACGAGGCCATGAATGTTTACCTGATCGATTTTTCAGAAACCAAACCCCGTTCAATTGTTTCCGATTTTGCCCGCCTCGAAGCCATTTTTATGTTCGATTTTGCCCCGGTTAACGAGAACACAGTTCTTTCGGATTACCTGCCTGCGATGAAGAAAATCTATAACAGTGAAAACTTTTTGGATGATTCGATACTCAGTCAAAAAATTTTGGATAAAGTATTGGCTAAAAATATTGCCCTTACCTATAAAATGAGGCAATATGCATTTAAATCGGCCATAAATTTCAATGTAGTGTTGCCATATTACATGGCTTTGCTCGAGTGGGTGCTCCCTGTTGTGTGCTATCGCGAAACTTACGAGCGCAAACGCCTTTCGATGATTGTGGCATCGTTGCTTTGTGCCGAAGTGATGAAACTTAACCTAATCAAATGATTGTACTTTTTGCGAAGCAATCTGGAATTTTAACCTGACATTATTGTTTCTTAATTATTTTTTTAGTAAAAATTTGATTATTATACCATAATAAGGTATATTTCTCGAAATATTTCTAAAAAATGACAATTGCTGAGTATATTAAAATACTTATATCGGTTGAAGAGTACTCATTTTCGATTGATGAGCTACGTAGTAAGTTGGAAAAATCAGAAACTGCTATTAAACGAGAACTTGACCGTTTAACAGAAAAAGGGGAAATTGTGAGTTTGCGAAAAGGATTCTATATAATTATTACACCTAGATATTCCAACGCTAAAAAATTACCAATACAACTTTATTGCGAGAAGCTGTTCAAATATTTAGGTAGAAATTATTATGTTGGACTTTTTTCTGCGGCAAAATTCCATGGTGCTAGCCACCAACAAATACAAAGAGATTATTTGATAACAGAGAAGCCGAAATTAAACGATATATTGAAAAAATCAATCGATATAAGGTTTTTTACATCAAGTCACTGGTCGAGTAAAAATATACAGTTAAAAAAATCAGATGCAGGAATATATAAAATCTCAAGCCCAGCATTAACCATTGTTGATTTGATTCATTATCAAACAAAGTTAGGTGGAATAAATAGAATAATTACAACTATTGAGGAATTGGTAGAGGAAGTAACTGTAGTTGATTTGGTAGAACTTTTAAAGTGGTATCCTTATAAAAGTACATTGCAACGATTTGGTTATATTCTACAGTATCTGGAAATGAATATTGATTTTCAGGAATTGATATTTAATCAATTAAGGTTAGGCAAGATGTTCCCTGTTTTGCTATCGCCAAAATCAAACGAAAAACCGGGCGCAGCTAGTAATAAATGGAAAGTTGATGTTAACGTGAAAATAGAAAACAATTAATGATTCCGAGACCATATATTGCAAAATGGCAAAAACATGCACCATGGAACGATTTTTCGCAAGTGGAGCAGGATTTGATCATTTCAAGGGTACTAGTTGAACTGTTTTTAGATGACTTTTTGCGAGAAAATATAGCATTTAGAGGCGGAACTGCATTGCATAAACTTTACTTAAGTCCTGCTCCACGATATTCCGAAGACATTGATCTGGTGCAAATCAAGCCTGGTCCAATTAAACCAATATTGGAAAGAATTGGAGAAGTTATAAGTTTTTTTGAAGAAAAAAGAATTACACAAGTTCGTGGGCACGGTGCAAAAACATTGTATCGTTTTATTTCGGAATACGAAGAAATAAAAATGCGTTTGAAACTAGAAATTAATTGTAAAGAGCATTTTAATGTTCTAGGTTGGGTTGATTTTCCTTTTGAAATTGAAAGTGAATGGTTTTCAGGTAAAGCAGATTTGCGAACTTATAATATTAATGAACTTTTGGGAACAAAATTAAGAGCATTATACCAACGAAGTAAAGGACGCGATTTGTTTGATTTATTTTATTCGTGGCAAAATTTTGAATTAAACTATATTCAAATCATAGATTGTTTCAAAAAGTACATTTCATTTGCCACAGGGAAGCGGCCTCCAAGTAAAAAGGAGTTTTTGCTCAATATTGAAGAAAAGGAAAAAAGTGCAGAATTTATTGGCGATTTGGAGGGACTTTTACGACCTGAGATTATGTACAACCACAAAGAGGCGTTTGATTGGTTGAAAAAAGAGTTGATAGAAAAAATTTAATAGATATTAATGAGATTTTAATCATGCGAAAAATTAAAAACGTGCATATGCACGAAGACCCCACAAAATACAATTGTTTTGGCTGTGCTCCTCACAATCAGCTGGGTTTACACCTCGATTTTTGGGAAGATGGCGACGAAGTGTTTACACTTTGGGAACCCAAATCGCACTTGATGGGTTGGGTAAACGTACTGCATGGCGGGATTCAGGCCACGCTCATGGACGAAGTGTCGGGGTGGTTGGTTTACGTGAAATGCGCTACAGCCGGAGTAACCGCCGAGTTGAATGTGAAATACCGAAAGCCAATGTTCATAGATCGAGGACCACTGAAAGTGGTAAGCAAGCTGCGCGAAAAAACACACCGAATGGCCATAATCGACTCCCGAATTGAAATCGATGGGGTAGTGCATGCCGAGGGGGTGCTCAAATTTTTTCTGTTTAGCGAACAAGTGGCACGCGAACAATATTATTATCCAGGTGTTGATGCTTTTTTTGAAACATAATTGTTAGCTTCCTGCTTCGGCTATACAATTATTTGATAAATTGCCCTAAAATTCCTGATTATGACAAAAAGTGTTGATATGCTTTCAGCTCAATTAAAACTGGCCGATGACTTGTTCCATCAAAAAATCCGGCCTCTTTACGATGGGTATTTAAAAACAATTGTTTCTCAGCATCAAACCTTTTTTGGTGGGTTCGAGTCGATATATGCAGAGTATCAACGTCAACTAAATGAAGCATCGCAAGCAAATGAAAAAATTGTTGTCGAAATAGCATTTAAAGAACGTTTAATTGCGTTTATCGATGGCAGGCTTGGAATAACTTCCAATGAGCAAAACAACGACTTTATTGCTGATTTTATTTTGCAAATTACGACACAAGCTCAACAGCTAAAACAAAACATTAACATACGTGAGCAGTTAAAACCATATTCTTTTTCTTTTACCGAAACTCCATTGGTTTTTACTCGTAAGGTGATTTATAATTCCCGTTTTTATGCAAACCACTATTGGATAAAATCTTTAAATGTTTTTCGGAAAATATTCAAAAAACCATTGGCCGACACAAAAGTTTATGGAAAACGAAAAGTGCCGTTCCGACAAATGTTTATTTATTTTTTACTGAATGAATTTTTAAAAAAGGTTCTACCCTTCGAGAATAGATTGCATGTTGTAATTAATAAAAATTTGGTGAGTATTTGGGATTATACCGATCAGCTCGATAAAAAATTCCGTGAAGTTTTATTTGCCGATAATAATGAAATTGAAAAAGAAGAGGGTTTCGAAGAGCTTGATTTCGAAAAGCTTAGTTGTGGGTGTGCCGAAATACTAGGTGCTTTGCAAACCGAAACTGATATTGCTGTAGGAAAACTGTTTGATGATTTTGCTGCTGCAAGCGATAAGGTTGATGGGCTCGAACTATCGGCCAATTCTTTCAGACAAACAAAAATCGATGCCCTTAACGAGTATCTAAAATCAAAGCACAAAGTTCAAATTAAACAGTGGAAAAACACCCAAAAAGCCTTGTTCGATGATTGGGCTGTTGATGCTGAAATCAACTTGTTGTTTTATTCGTTGATTAACGAATACAATCAAATGTACAGTAAGGTTGATGCCTACATCCAAAACGATATAAAAGATAAGCTTAATGTTATTGAGTTGTTTTTTAAAACTTCGGTACAGAATATCGAAAAAGCATCAGGCTCTCGAAAAGCTTTGCTTAAGGCTGTTGCTGCCGAAAAGAACAATGTTGCTTTCTCGTTAATCGATAATAATCTTACGCCATTAGTTGAGCAGTTAACAGCCAGTTTTGATCCTTATTTTGAAGTTTTAGGAAAAAAAACAAATGAGTTTGTTCAGCAACTAAGCGATAACAGGGGATTTATTCGCAACAAAAATTATTTCGATCAGGCAACCGATAACGACATAAAGTACATATCGCCTAAAGAGCTTTTGCAATTTGAGGCCTTGCCTGTGTTTACTTCCGAAATGAAGAGCCTCGAGCGCTGGGTAAATAGTCAGCTCGAAAAAATTCGGATCAACCTGATGGGCTTAGGCACCGTTGCCGATTTTACCCTCGAATCGGCTCAAATTATGCTGCAAACCGATGGAAAAGAGCTTGAAGCAACCAAACAGTCGGTTGCCGAAGGTTATGCTCGTTCGTTAAAGCATTTAAAAAATGTAAGCGAAATTACCAATCGGCTTAAAACCGAAATCGAAAGCAAGGTTACTTTAGCAATTACCCGTTTCGATGAAAACATTCTGAAACTCAAAGATACCGAAAACCTTTTCGAACTCAACCTTAAGATTGCTCGTATTAAGGCGGTTGAGCGTACCGAGCATTTTAAAAAACAATTCTTTGCTTTTTTTAAAGAAGCCCTTCCTCGTTTGAAAAAGTATTACAACGACAGTAAAAACATACTGACCGAAAAAATTGAGCAATACAAAAAACGGATGGGCATTTCAACCGAAAAGAAGTTTCTTTCGTTTGAATTATCCGAGTTTCTCGATCAAACCCACCAAACCCTTCAGCAATTGCCTTTTGTTTATCAGCGTTTGTTTCAGCTTAAACCAACCGACGAAGATCGCTTTTATGTGAATCGCGAAAAAGAGCTTGAGCAGCTTTCAAAGGCATACGAAAATTGGCAAAAGGACCGGTTTGTAACCGTGGCGCTTGTGGGAGATAAGGGCAGCGGAATTACTTCGCTGATCAATTATTTCTTAAGGAAAAACGAAATCAACTTGCCTGTTTACAGAACAACCTTGAGCAACAAAGTTTACCAACCTGAGCAATACTTATTGCTGATGAGGGATGTTTTTAATCAACGCAATTTTAAAAACAATGCCGATATTATTGAATTTTTAAATAATTCCGAAACCAACACAATTGTAATTGTTGAGAATTTACAGCACATGTTTTTGAAAAAGGTAAATGGTTTTGATTGTATGAACCTCTTTTTTGAACTGATGGCTCATACCATGAAAAAAGTTTTCTGGGTAGGTGCCTATACCAACCATTCGTGGAATTACCTGAACCGCACCATTCATGTATCGAATTACTTTACTGCCGAAATTTATGCAGAGCCGATGTCGCGCGAAAGCATCGAGAAAATAATATTTAAACGCAATCACTTAAGTGGTTTTCAAATTGTTTTTGAGGCCGACGAAGAAACTGCCAATTCAAAAAACTTTCAAAAGCTCGACGAAATAGAACAGCAACAGCTATTGCGAACTTGGTATTTCGATACCCTTAGGGCCTTGTCGTCGGGGAATATTTCGTTGGCTCAACTTTATTGGCTGCGTTCAACACGAATGGATGGGAGCGATTCATTAATCATTTCAGCCATAAAGGAAATCGATTTTTCATTTATTAAAAAACTTTCGGGCGATGAGCTTTTTGTAATGCAAGCACTTATCCTTCACGATGGTCTCGAAATTGATGATTTTTCACTTGTAATGAATAAACCAATAATTGTTTGTAGAAATTTGTTAACTCCTTTGCTCGAAAAAGGCTTGTTGATAAAGCCACGCTCGAAATACAATATTCATCCAATTATTTTTAAAGCGATGGCTAATTATTTGGCAGGTAAAAACTTTATAAACTAAAAATGGCAGCTTATGAAACGATTGATATTTATTTTTTTACTGTTTGTGCAATGCCTTTTTTTAAGTGCTGCCGATACCATTACTGCCAAAATTATTCTGGTTCAGCCCGATAGTGTTGGGTTTGTTTATGCTGGGCAAACAGTATCCGACACTTTGGTGGCCGATAGCGTGGCTGTCGATGATCAGAAAATTCCCGAAAAACCTGGTGACGTGTTACAGGCAATATCGTTTTCGAATATTTTTTGGACACTAGTACTGCTCTTAATTGGGTATTTATTCATAAAACTTATAATTAAAGCGCTTGAGCTATTTGCCGAACGGAGCGTGAAGTACCGTATCAGCATTAAAAGCATGATTCCGGTTGTGCGCATTGTTGTATGGGTAATTGTAATTTTCGCAATTGTAAAAGGTATTTACAACCCACCCCTCGAAACACTTATTGCAATTTCGGCATCGGTTACCATTGCAGTAGGTTTGGCTGCACAAGATTTGCTCAAAAACGTATTTGGCGGTTTAATGTTGCTGTTCGACCGTCCGTTTAAGGTTGGCGACAAAATCGAAGCAGGCAAATATTATGGCGAAGTGCTCGAAATTGGCTTGCGTTCAACACGTGTTGTTACCCCCGACGATTCGGTTGTTACCATTCCTAATATGGAGTTAATGAACAATTCAGTTTCAAATGCCAATTCGGGCGAACTTAATTGCCAGGTGGTTGCCGAAGTGTACCTCCCAATTGATGTCGATACTCATAAAGTGCGTAAAATTGCCATTGAAGCTGCTCAGGTTTCGCCATTTGTGTATTTGCAAAAACCTATTGTGGTTTTGTTTTTCAACGAGGTGAAAGAACGTCGGAGCTATCTTAAAATGCGCCTTAAAGCTTATGTAATGGATATCAGGTACGAGTTTCAGTTCAAAAGCGATATGACCGAGACCGTTGTGCGCGAATTGCTGGCACAAGGGGTACTTAAAAAAGACGATGTGGTGTGACTTTTTTTAAATTAAACCTGTAAGATTTTTTATTGCATTTATTCTTACATTGATATGGTAGAGCCCAATAATGATAATATGATTGTTGAAATAGAATGCTCGTCGGCATTGAATAAATTAAAACGAAAAATTCCTTATGGCTGGGATTTAAATATTTACCGCGGATGTAGTCACAATTGCAAATATTGTTATGCAATTTATTCACATGAACATTTGGGCGAAAAAGATTTTTCAAAAGTATTTGTGAAAACGAATGTTGTTGAACATCTTGATAGAGAGTTGAGTAGTTCAAAGTGGAATAGGGAGATTGTCAATATTGGAGGGGTAACTGATAGTTATCAAAAAGCTGAAGACAAAATGAAAATAATGCCCGATGTTTTGAGGCTATTGATCAAATATAAAACACCTGCCATTATCTCAACAAAATCAAACTTAATTCTTCGCGATTATGATTTAATTGATGAACTGTCGAAATTAACCTACGTAAATATTGCTTCAACAATAACAACAATGAATGAAGCCGACCGCGAAAAAATTGAACCATTTGGCAGTAAAAGCATTGATAGGTTTAACATGTTGAAGGAGTTTCGTAAAACAAATGCTTCGGTCGGGCTTCATACCATGCCAATAATTCCGCATATTACAGATGGTTATTCGAATATCGAAAACCTTTGTTCAGAAGCAAAACGTGTAGGCGTTCATTATATGTTGCCTGGTGTTTTGTATTTGCGTGGAGCAAGTCGAAAGGTTTTTTTTGAATTTATTAAGAGCAATTATTCCGAAAAGTTCGATAATATTGCAGCACTATACAAAACGGGTGGTGCCGATAAAGCATACAAAGAAAATTTGTATAGTCAAATTGTCAATCCACTACGCGAGAAGTATGGAATATCTAATAGTTATATAAAACCTTTGAAAGAAAAAATGCATAAAATTTAAACTAAGCAATATGAAACACGTTTCAATACTTTTAATTTCAATAACAATATTTACAATGAGTTGTACTTCCGAAAAAGATGCTAATAAAACTGAAAGCACCGATTTTCAGTTCTTTGTTGAGCAATTTGCCGATCTGAAAATTCTTCGTTACCCGGTTTTGGGCTTCGACGATTTAAACCTCAAACAAAAGGAGTTGCTGTATTATTTATCGCAGGCAGCCATCGAGGGACGCGACATCATGTTCGATCAAAATTACAAATACAATCTAGCCATTAGGCGCACACTCGAAGCCATATACGAACATTATGAGGGCGACCGTTCAAGCGATCAGTTCAAAGCTTTCGAAGTTTACCTAAAAAGGGTATGGTTTTCGAACGGTATTCATCACCACTATTCTTCCGATAAATTCTTGCCCGATTTCGACGAAGCTTATTTTGGAGATTTGATAGTAAATATCGATGATGAAAAATTTCCTGTATCGAAAAACGAAATCATTAAAGTGCTGTTGCCAATAATGTTTAATCCCGAAATTGACGCCAAAAGGGTAAACCAGTCCGAAGGTGTTGATATGATTGCTACATCGGCCAACAACTATTGGGGCAATGGCATTACCCAAGCCGAAGCCGAAGATTTTTATGCAAAAATGAAAGATCCTAACGATCAGGAGCCTGTTTCGTACGGTTTGAATAGTCGTTTGGAAAAAGTGGATGGCAAATTGGTCGAAAAAGTATGGAAAGTGGGCGGTGTGTATTCCGAAGCCATCGAGCGCATAGTGTTTTGGCTCGAAAAAGCGTTGTCGGTTGCTGAGAACGAGCAGCAGGCTAAGGTAATTTCACTGTTGGTTGATTACTACAAAACCGGCGATTTGAAAACTTTCGACGCATATAACGTAGCTTGGTTGGCCGACCAGGATTCGCATATCGATTTTGTAAACGGTTTTATCGAAACCTACGGTTGTCCGTTGGGGTTAAAAGCCAGTTGGGAAAGTTTGGTCAATTTCAAAAACATTGAAGCTTCGCACCGTACCGAAATCATTAGCGACAACGCACAGTGGTTCGAAAACAATTCACCGGTTGATCAACGCTTCAAAAAAGAAACCGTGAAAGGTGTAAGTGCTAAAGTGATAACCGCTGCCATGTTAGGTGGCGACTGTTACCCCGCAACACCCATTGGCATTAACCTGCCCAATGCCGACTGGATTCGCAAAGAACATGGATCAAAATCGGTTACCATCGAAAACATTACCTATGCTTACGATGAGGCTGGAAAGGGAAGTGGCTTTCTCGACGAGTTTGCATGGTCGCAGGAAGAAATTGACCGCGCCCGCAAATATGGCTTCCAAGCCGATAACCTACATACCGACCTGCACGAATGCCTTGGCCACGGCTCGGGTCAACTGTTGCCCGGTGTGGCCGGCGACGAGTTAAAAGCTTATGGTGCACCAATTGAAGAGTCGCGCGCCGATTTATTTGCTTTGTACTATATGGGCGACGAAAAGATGGTAGAGCTTGGCCTTTTACCCGATATGGAAGCGCACAAAGCTGAATACGACAACTACATTCGCAATGGTTTAATGACGCAGCTTACCCGTATCAAGTTGGGCGATAATGTTGAACAGGCACACATGCGTAACCGCCAATTGATTGCTCGTTGGGCTTATGAAAATGGCAAAGCCGATAACGTAATTGAGCAAAAAATACGCGACGGCAAAACTTACTTTGTTATTAACGATTACAAAAAATTGCGTGAGCTGTTTGGCCGTTTTTTGGCCGAAATACAGCGTGTTAAGTCCGAAGGCGATTTTGAAACGGCTAAGTCTTTGATCGAAACTTATGCTGTGAAAATCGATTACGATTTGCACAACGAAGTGCTTAATCGATACCAAAAGCTGAATTTGGCACCCTACAGCGGTTTTATAAACCCGGTATATGTGGTAACTACTAATGCTAACGGCCAAATTACCGATATTCAACTCGATTATTCCGAAGGCTATACCGAGCAAATGATGCGTTACTCGAAGCAATATTCATATTTGCCGGTTTATAATTAATAACTACATAACCCAAAAGCTTTTAAACAAATTGTTGATAAGTTTTTGGGTTTTCTTTGGATTTTTATGTGGAATAAAGTGGAATGATATTGGAATAAAGTGGAATAAGTTTTACTTTTGGGGTAAATTTTAAAGTAAAAATATGCCGGTTTTTTCCAGTCAATACAATGCCACTATCGACGACAAGAAGCGTGTTGTGCTTCCTGCCGCCTATAAGCGCGAATTGGGCGACGCTTTTGATAGGCTGTTGGTTGCTGAAACCGACCCCTACGAAAAGTGTGTCAATTTGTATCCAACGGCATCGTGGGAAAAAAGGCTGGCATTTATCCATTCGCGTCTCAATCCGAACGATCCGCGTCAAAGCCGTTTGCTCGACAAATTCTATCAAAGCTTTGTGAAAATTAGCGTGGCCGAAAATGGCAGGCTCAATATTCCCAATTCGGTGCTCGATAAAGCAGGTATCGATAAGGAGGTTGTGTTCACTGGTCAAGGCGATCGAATTCGCTTGTGGGATGCCAATGAATACCGTAAGGTGATGTTGCCCGACGATGATTATGCCGGGATGTTTGAAGAGTTTTTGGGTGGTGGCTTGAATAATTTTGGTAGCTGATGAATGAAACTTACCACATACCTGTTCTGCTCAACGAGTCGATCGAAGGTTTAAATATCGACCCGAATGGGGTTTATGTCGATGTAACTTTCGGTGGTGGAGGGCATTCTTCCAAAATACTCCAAAAACTTGAAAGCGGTAAGCTTGTTGCTTTCGATCAGGATGCCGATGTGCTGGCTCATGTGCCAAATGATAGCCGCTTTCTTTTTGCACACCACAATTTCAGCTACCTGAAGCATTTCCTTACCTATTATGGTTTCGAACAGGTTGATGGAATATTGGCTGATCTTGGTGTTTCGTCGCACGATTTTGATGTGGCTGAACGCGGTTTTTCAACCCGTTTTGATGGCGCCCTCGATATGCGCATGAACCAAACAGCAAAACTTACTGCTGCCGATGTGGTAAACACATATTCCGAAGACGATTTGTTCCGCATTTTGCGCGAATATGGCGAGGTGAACAATGCCCGCAAAGCAGCGTCGGTAATTGTTGCTGCAAGGCAAAACAAAAACATAAGTACAACCGGCGAGCTGGTTGATGTTGTTAGGGGGCTGGTGCCACAGAAAATGAGTAATAAGTTTCTGGCGCAGGTTTTTCAAGCGCTTCGCATTGAGGTAAACAACGAACTCGATGTTTTAAAATCATTCTTGAACGATGCTTACTTGATGCTGAAACCTGGTGGCCGACTGGTGGTTATCAGTTATCATTCGCTTGAAGACCGTTTGGTGAAAAATTTTATTCAGAGAGGCGATTTTGAAGGCGATGTTGAAAAAGATTTTTTTGGAAATATCAAATTGAAATTTAATTCGGTGGGTAAAAAATTTATTTCCCCCAATAGCGAAGAGATAGCCCGGAACCCAAGGGCACGAAGTGCAAAATTACGTATAGCTGAAAAAATATAATGGACGTAAACAAGCAAAATAAAAAGAAGGTTGGAGTAAGGCAGGTATTGCTGGGTAGCATATTCTTAAATAAAGAAGTGCTGCGTTGGTTGCCCATTTTAGGACTGCTTGTTTTTTTAGGTCTATTAATTATATCGAACCGGTTTAAAGGTGAAAAAATTCTAAGGCAAATGGTTGTTGTCGAAGAGGAAATTAAAGAATTGCGTTCCGAAGCAGCAACAATCGAAGCCGAGTTGATGAACATGAACCGTTACTCCGAAGTATTGCGCAGGGTAAACGATAAGGGGCTGGGGTTGAAACAACCCGAAAGGGTCCCAAAAAAAATTAAAGTGAAAGATTAAATGGATTTGCGTCGGATCATATTGGCACGTTATGCACTGTTTTTGGCAGTGGCTCTTGCGTTTTCGCTGGCCATTGCCGGACGCATTGTTTACATACAGTTTACCAGTGCCGATAAATGGGAAGGCCAAATTAAAATGCTTGAAAATAAAACCGAAATTATTCAGGGCAACAGGGGGAATATTTTAAGTACCAACGGGCGGGTTTTGGCTTCGTCGGTGCCATTTTACGAAATAAGGTTTGATTTGGGAGCACCGGGCGTTAAGGAAGTGTTCAATAAAGAAGTTGATAACCTTGCTGCCGAATTGACAAAGGTTTTCCCCGATCGTTCGCGGTGGGAATTTAAAAAGCAATTACAGCAGGCTTATGCAAAAAGTGCCCGCTACCATCTGGTGCATCCACGTAAAATTAATTACGATGAGCTACAACGTGTTAAATCATTCCCAATATTCAACAGGGGAGCATACAAGGGAGGCTTTATTGTTGAACAAGAATATGTTCGATATACACCGCACGGAAGTTTGGCCTATCGTACTATTGGTATAATGAATAAAGGTGCTTTTGGAGGCTTGCACGGCAGTGTGGGTATTTCGGGCATCGAAGGTATGTACGAAGGTTTCTTGCGGGGAAAAGAAGGTGTTTTGTTGCGCCAAAACTTGTCGGGTCGTTGGGTGAATATTAGTACCGTTGAGCCCGAGGCAGGTAAAGATGTTGTAACCACCATCGACATTTATTTACAGGATGTTGTTGAAAATGCTTTGCGTAAGCAACTTGTGAAAAGTAATGCCGAATACGGAACTGCAATTTTAATGGAGGTGAATACCGGCAAAATAAGGGCAATTGTAAATTTGGGGCTTCAAAACGGAAACTACACCGAAATATATAATTATGCAATAGGTCACGAAGGTTGCACCGAGCCCGGATCAACTTTTAAGTTGCTCACAACCATAGCCGCACTCGAAGGTTCAAAAGCCGATACTTCGGATGTTTTTGACATTGAAGATGGAAAATGGCGCATTTACGATAAAACCATTTACGATAGCGATTATGGCCACGGGCATCATGGCGAAATGAGTTTTCGCGAAATTTTCGAACGCTCGTCGAATGTGGGTATCGCCAAAATGGTCGATCATTATTTCAAAGGTCGCGAAAAAGATTTTATCGATCGTTTGTACAATTTAGGTTTGAACCGTCCTTTAGGGCTCGGGTTTAGGGGCGAAGCATCGCCGTACATAAAATATCCAACCGATAAAACATGGTGGGGTACTTCTATGGCTTACATTTCGCATGGTTACGAGTTGCAAGTTTCGCCTTTACAATTATTGAGTTATTACAATGCAGTGGCCAACAACGGTAAGCTGATGAAGCCAATGTTTGTTGAGGCTATAAGCAATAATGGCGAACGAATAAAAGAGTTTAAGCCCGAAGTAATCAAGAATTCAATATGTTCGAAAGAAACATTGGGAAAAGTACAGGCATTACTCGAAGGGGTTGTTGAAAGAGGTACCGCACGCAATTTGAAAAGCAAGCAATACAGTTTTGCGGGTAAAACCGGAACGGCCAAGGTGCTCGACCTGCAATCGGGGTATTCGCACCGCAAGTACAGGGCTTCGTTTGCAGGCTATTTCCCGGCCGATAAGCCCAAGTATTCCTGCATGGTGGTTATTTCTGAACCCAAAGGTGCCTTTTATGGTGGTTCGGTTGCTGGTCCTGTTTTCCGCGAAATAGCCGATTGCGTTTATGCCACCGACCTCTCACTCGATATAAGCGAAAATGAACAAAATACTGAAAATATAGAAGTTAAAGCTCCTAACATATTCAACGGATTAGTGAACGAAACCATGTTGGTATGTAACGAGCTGGGAATCGAGGCCAGTTTGGCCGATAATGAAGCCGATTTTATTTATGCCATGCCTAAAGGCGAAAAGCTTGAGCTAAAGCCACGCAGGCTTGTAAAAAACCAAATGCCCAACGTGTTGGGAATGGGTGCTTCCGATGCTATTTTCTTGATTGAAAAGGCAGGCATGAAAGCAAAATTGAAAGGCGTGGGGAAGGTGCTCAAGCAGTTTCCCGAACCGGGTGCCAATTGCAGGAACGGGCAGTTGGTTTACCTCGATTTGAATTGAATTTTTACCATTGCAACAGTTGAAAACAGTTTATGATTTTAAAAAATTTATTGAATGAAGTAGTTACGCTTAATGTTGATGGAAATTTAGAAGTAGAAGTAAAGGGGCTGGCCTTCGACTCTCGAAAAGTTGAAAAAGGTTTTGTTTTCTTTGCCATATCAGGTACCCACACCGATGGGCACCAGTTTATTGATAAAGCCATCAACCTTGGAGCTTGTGCGGTTGTTTGTCAGCAGTTACCGGCGCAACTCGCAGCCAATGTAAGCTATTTGTTGGTGCCCGACACGGCTCAGGCGCTTGGCATTATGGCCGCAAATTTCTACGAAAACCCATCGCGAAAACTTAAGTTGGTAGGCATTACAGGTACCAACGGAAAAACAACTACCGTGTCGTTGCTGCATCGTATGATGCTTAATTTAGGCCATAAGGCTGGTTTGATTTCAACCATTAATTACCAAATCAACGATCAGGTTTATAATTCGACCCATACTACGCCCGACCAGTTGCAACTCAATAAGTTGATGCATCAAATGGTTGAGGCTGGTTGTGAATACTGCTTTATGGAGGTTAGCTCGCATGCTATTGATCAGCAACGCATAGCAGGTCTCGATTTCGATGTGGCCATGTTTTCGAACATCACTCACGATCACCTCGATTATCATCAAACATTTAGTGCATACATTCATGCTAAAAAGAGATTCTTCGATCAGTTAAAGCCCGAAGCTGTTGCGCTAACCAACATCGACGATAAAAACGGTATGGTGATGCTTCAAAATACAAAAGCAAGCAAACGTACCTACTCGCTTCAAACATTGGCCGATTTTAAAGCCAAAATTATTGAAGCACATTTCGACGGAACACTCATGAATATCAACGGTAACGAAGTGTGGACACATTTTGTTGGCCGTTTTAATGCCTATAACCTCTTGGCCGTTTATGCAGCAGCGGTGCTTTTAGGTTTTAATGCCGATGATGTGTTGGTGCAATTGAGTGTGCTTAAGCCTGTTTCGGGCCGTTTTGAAATAATTCGGTCAACTCTTGGCGCTTATGCTGTTGTCGATTATGCTCATACCCCCGATGCACTAGAAAATGTGCTTACTGCTATCGATAACATGCGTACCAAAAACGAACAATTGATTTGTGTTGTAGGTGCCGGGGGCGATCGCGACAAAACCAAGCGCCCAAAAATGGCTGCCATTGCTTGTCGTTTTAGCAGCAAGGTGATTCTTACTTCCGACAATCCGCGTACCGAAAATCCGGCCGATATACTTGCCGATATGGAAGCAGGTGTTGATGCTTTGAGCCGCAAAAATACTTTGGTTATCGAAAACAGGCGCGAAGCCATTAAAACGGCTGCATTATTGGCTCAGCCGGGCGATATCATACTAATTGCAGGAAAAGGGCACGAAGATTATCAGGAAATTAACGGGGTGAAACATCACTTCGACGACAGGGAAGAAATTAAAAAAGCTTTTGGAATAATTTAAAACGTATTGCTATGTTGTATCACCTCTTCGAATTAATAAAACATTGGGACATTCCCGGGCTGGGCATTATGCAGTACATCACCTTCAGGGCTGCTGCTGCTGTAATACTTTCGTTGGTAATAACAATGGTTTTTGGTAAGCGGATTATTCGTTTTCTGCAACGCAAACAAATTGGCGAAGAGGTGCGCGATTTAGGTCTCGAAGGGCAACTTCAGAAAAAAGGAACACCTACAATGGGGGGCTTAATAATTATTGCATCAATACTGATTCCTACATTATTGTTTGCCCGTCTCGACAATACCTACATCTGGTTAATGATTATTACAACAATATGGCTGGGGCTGATCGGCTTTATCGACGATTACATTAAGGTTTTCTTGAAAGATAAAAAAGGACTTGCAGGTAAGTTTAAAATTTTAGGGCAAATATCGTTGGGCTTAATTGTGGTTGGAACACTTTATTTTAGCGACGATGTGTTGGTGCGTGAAAAAATTAAAGACGAAAATGGCAAGTTCATCACCCAAGTTGAGGTGAACGAATCAACCGGTCAGCAACAAATATCATATTTGACCCAGGATGTTAAATCGAGCAAAACCACCATTCCTTTTGTGAAAAACCAGGAACTCGATTATCGTGTTCTGGTGAGTTTCTTGCCCAAAAACTGGCACGATACAGCCGTGTGGATTTTGTATGCACTTATCGTAATTTTTATAATTACAGCGGTGTCGAATGCAACCAACCTTACCGACGGGCTCGATGGTTTGGCTGCCGGAACTACCGCCATAAGCGGGGC
Organism: Prolixibacteraceae bacterium; assembly: GCA_035380005.1. Taxonomy (GTDB): domain Bacteria; phylum Bacteroidota; class Bacteroidia; order Bacteroidales; family Prolixibacteraceae; genus Roseimarinus. The sequence goes on from DAOSWJ010000001.1 coordinate 27,973, forward strand.
AACACTTGGAGCGCTGGCTTATGTTAGTGGCCACATTATGTTGGCCGATTATTTGAACATCATGTACATACCCAATATTGGTGAACTGTCGGTGTTTGTAGCAGCCTTTATTGGTGCAACGGTAGGTTTCCTTTGGTACAACGCTTTTCCTGCCCAAGTTTTTATGGGCGATACCGGAAGCCTTGCCCTTGGTGGAATTTTAGCTGTGTTTGCAATCATTATCCGTAAAGAAATAATGATACCTATTTTCTGTGGAATATTTGTGGTCGAAAATCTTTCGGTTGTACTGCAAGTGAGTTGGTTTAAATATACAAAACGAAGGTTTGGCGAGGGACGTCGTATTTTTCTCATGTCGCCGCTTCATCACCACTACCAGAAAAAAGGGTATCACGAATCGAAAATTGTTGCCAGGTTTTGGATTGTAGCCATTATGCTGGCCATTATCAGTATTATAACACTTAAAGTACGTTAATGAAAGAACGTTTGGTAATATTAGGTGCAGGCGAAAGCGGTGTGGGCACTGCCATTTTAGGCAAGGCCAAGGGCTTCGATGTGTTTGTTTCCGATTTTGGTTCGATTAAAGAGCAATATCGAAACGAGCTAATTGAAAACGACATTGCTTTTGAAGAAGGAACGCATACCGAAATGCATATCCTGAATGCCGATGTGGTGATGAAAAGCCCCGGCATACCCGAAAAAGCTCCAATTATCAAAAAAATTACTGAAAAAGGCATTCGTATTATTTCTGAAATTGAATTTGCAGGAAAATATACAAATGCGCAAAAAATTTGTATTACAGGCAGTAACGGAAAAACTACTACCACCATGCTAACTTACGAATTGCTTAAGTTGGCTGGTTTTAAAGTTGGCTTGGCTGGCAATGTTGGAACCAGTTTTGCCCGCCAGGTTGCCACCGAAAGCTTTACCCATTATGTAATTGAGTTAAGCAGCTTTCAGCTCGATGGCATGTTCGATTTTAAGGCCGATATTGCTGTGCTGATGAACATTACCCCCGATCACCTCGACCGTTATAATTACAACATGCAGGAATATGTCGATTCGAAATTCCGCATTATTCAAAACCAAACATCGGCCGATGCTTTTATCTTTTTCTCCGACGATCAAATTGTTATTGACGAAGTGAACAAGCGTCGTGTAAAATCAGAAATGTTTCCATTTACCCTTCAACCTGCTGAAAACCAACAGGGGGCAAGTGTAATCGATCATACAATCAAAGTAAATGTTAACCAAAACCTATTTGAAATGTCGATTTACGATTTGGCCTTACAAGGCAAGCACAACACCTGTAATTCAATGGCAGCCGCCATTATAGGTAAAATAGCAGGAATCAGAAACGAGTTTATTCGCGAATGTTTAACCGGTTTTGGCGGTGTCGAACATCGACTCGAAAAATACTTGTCGGTTCATGGCATCGAATTTATTAACGATTCGAAAGCTACAAACATCAATTCAACATGGTACGCACTCGAGTCAATGGCTAAGCCAACTGTTTGGATAGTAGGTGGTGTTGACAAAGGGAACGACTATAGCGAATTGTTCGATCTGGCACGTAATAAGGTTAAAGCTATTATTTGCCTGGGGGTCGATAATGCAAAAATTGTAAATGCTTTCAGTGGCATTGTGCCTGAAATAATCGAAACATCGAGTATGGAGCACGCTGTTAAATCGGCCTACTTTATGGCCGAAAAGGGCGATGTTGTTTTGTTGTCGCCGGCTTGTGCCAGTTTCGATTTGTTCAATAATTACGAAGACCGTGGAAAACAGTTCAAAGAAGCGGTCCGAAACCTGTAAACAGTTCAATAAATGAATAAAATATTCGACATACTGAAAGGCGATCGCGGCATTTGGATGGTTCTGATTATCCTGTCGTTTTTTTCGTTGCTAATTGTTTATAGTTCAACCGGCTCGCTTGCATACAGGCAAATGGGCGGTAATACCTTTTTTTATCTAATGAAACAGTTTATCATGTTGTTTTTAGGTTTTGGTGTTATTGTGCTAGTGGTCAACTTTGTACCGGTAAAATATATGTCGATTTTTTCGCCAATATTATTGGGTATTTCTTTTGTTTTTGTAATAGTTGCCTTGGTGTTGAATATTGGTTCCGACGCTACCGGGCGTACTTTCAGCCTTGGACCGCTTTCGTTTCAACCTGCCGAGTTGGCCAAAATATCACTTGTGTTGTTTGTGTCGCGTTTGCTTGCCAATAATCAGGATAAAGAACATAAACCTTCGCGTAAAACATTTCTATGGATAATGGGGGTGAGTGGTATTGTGTGTTTAGCAATATCAATGGCTAACTTTTCAACAGCAGCTTTGCTCTTTGCTACTGTAATTATTCTGTTGTTTGTTGGCAGGGTGCCTTTAAAATACTTGATGGTTACTTTTGGCGCAGGCATAATGGTAGCGGTAATGTTTTATTTCTTGGCCGGAGTTGTCGATTTGGGGCGTATCGATACCATGCGCAACCGTATCGACAGGTATATACATGGCGACCCGAACTCAGAAATTGGAATGACACAGGCCGATTATGCCGAGATGGCAATTTTTCGTGGCGGACGCTTAGGCAATGGTCCCGGTGGAAGCGAAGTGCGCAACTATATGGCTGCTGCATACAACGATTTCATTTTTGCCATTTTAGTTGAAGAATATGGTTGGTTCAGCTTTTTTGTCATTCTGGCCTATTTCATTTTTGCAAGTCGGGCTGCAATAATTATCAACCAAAGCCGGCGTACTTTCCCTGCATTTATGGTTACGGGCCTTTCGTCGATGTTGGTAATGCAGGCACTCATTAACATGGGCGTTTCGGTTGGCTTATTGCCGGTAACCGGGCAAACACTGCCTTGGGTGAGCATGGGCGGTACTTCAACTTTGTTCACGGCCATGTCGATAGGTTTTATTCTTAGGGCTAGTTATCAGAATAAACAAGAAGAAAGTGGCAACAAACCATTGGTTGAACAAGCAAATCTTATTCCCGACGAAGATCAGGCTTTTGCCGAGGTTGGTGCTATTGATTAATATGGATATATGAACGATAAACTAAAAATAATAATTAGCGGTGGCGGTACCGGGGGACATATTTTCCCGGCCGTTTCAATTGCCAACGAATTACGCGACAGGCTTCCCAATAGCGAAATCCTTTTTGTGGGAGCCGATGGGCGTATGGAAATGGAACGTGTGCCGGCTGCCGGATACAAAATAATTGGTTTACCCATTATGGGATTTCCCCGCAAACCGGGAATTAAAACAGTAAGTTTCTTTTTTAAACTGGCTGCAAGTTTGCGGCGTGCGCGTCGGGTGATTAAGCAATTCGAACCCGATGTTGTGGTGGGTGTAGGCGGTTATGCCAGTGGCCCCGTATTACGTATGGCGAGCAATTTAAAAATCCCCTCCTTAATTCAGGAACAAAACTCTTATGCCGGAATTACCAACAGGTGGTTGGCCAAAAAGGTGGACAAAATTTGTGTTGCTTACAACAATATGGAAAAGTATTTTCCGGCCCGGAAAATCGTCTACACCGGAAATCCTGTGAGAAAAGAGCTGTTGCAGGGCAAAACAAAAATCGACGAAGCCCGTAGCTTTTATCAACTCGAAAGCGGAAAAAAAGTACTGCTTGTGGTAGGGGGCAGTTTAGGCGCCCGAACGCTTAACGATAGCGTTTTGAAAAACATCGATCTGCTTAAAAACAGTAATGTTGAGGTCATCTGGCAAACTGGTAAGTTTTATTACGATAAAGTATTACAAGCTACCACAGGTATGTCGTTGCATAATATTCATATTCACCAATTTTTATCGCGAATGGATTTGGCTTATGCTGTGGCCGATTTGGTAGTTTCGAGGGCTGGTGCAGGCACTATTTCCGAGTTGTGCCTAATGGGATGCCCCACAATACTTGTTCCTTCGCCTAATGTTGCCGAGGATCACCAAACAAAAAACGCACAAGCTTTAGTCAATCAAAACGCGGCAGTTATGGTTAGCGATACCGACGCCCCTTCGGTACTCATCCCAAAAGCCATAAACTTGATTGAAAACGATGATGAGCTTACTAAGCTCTCAAATAGTATCCTGCAATTGGCAAAACCCAATGCAGCATCCGATATTGTTGACTTAATTCTAACATTGGCAAATAAATAATGATCGACTTTAACACCATATCGAATTTATATTTCCTTGGAATAGGAGGAATTGGCATGAGTGCCCTTGCCCGTTATGCAAAAGCAATGGGCAAAAATGTTGCTGGCTACGACCTTACCGCTTCGCCCCTAACCAAAAAACTTGAAGCCGAAGGCATAGCCGTGCATTACACCGACGATATCAATCAATTACCAAATAGTTTCGTACCTGCCAATACTTTGGTAGTACGCACGCCGGCAGTGCCCGACAACCTTAACGAGTTGCGGGCACTCCAAAGCCGGTCGTTTAAAATGGTTAAGCGCAGTCAGTTGTTGGGCATGCTAACCAATAACCATTTTTGCATTGCAGTAGCAGGCACACATGGTAAAACCTCGGTATCGACAATGATTACTCATTTGTTGCACCAGTCGGGAAACCAGGCCGGGGCTTTCTTGGGCGGAATATCGAATAATTTTGAGTCGAACTTGGTTTTGCCCGGCCCCGAATGTAACTTGGTTGTTACCGAAGCAGATGAATACGATAGGTCGTTTCTTTATTTGCACCCGTCAATCAGTGTGGTTACGGCAGTCGATCCCGATCATCTCGATATTTACGGTACTTTCGATAAGCTGCGCGAAGCTTTTGCTCTATTTGTATGCAATATTGTGCCCGATGGTAAAGTGTTGTTCCATAAAAGGGTAAACCTGATGCATTTAATGCCTTGTAATGTCAGCCCACTTTGTTATTCTGTAAATTCAAAGGCTGATTTTTATATAAGCGAACTTAAAATTGAAAATGGCTCCTACCGTTTTAATTTTCACACACCTTACATGATTATTAACGATGTTGTGATGAACTATCCGGGTAGGGTTAATCTCGAAAATATGATTGGCGCAGCTTCGGTGGCAATTTTAGCCGGAGCTGACCCCATGAGTGTTTGCAAAGCCATTGCAACATTTAAAGGTGTCGAGCGCCGTTTCGATGTGCGTATTAAAACCGATAAAGTGGTTTATATCGACGATTATGCCCATCATCCGCGTGAGCTCGAAGCCACTATTAAATCGGTTAAAGAACTGTTCAACGGGAAAAAAGTGTGTGGCATTTTTCAACCTCATTTATTTTCGCGAACCAACGATTTTGCCGAGGGTTTTGCTGCAAGCCTCGATTTGCTCGATAAAGCAGTTATTCTCGATATATATCCGGCACGAGAATTACCGATGCCTGGTGTGACTTCAAAAATGATTTACGATTTAATGAAACTGGAGGATAAGTTGTTGATGAGCATCGATCAGGTGCCACAATTTATACGCGATAACGATTTTGATGTTTTGATCACTCTAGGCGCAGGAAATATCGATCGCCTGGTAGAACCTATCAGTGAATTATTAACAGCTAAACTGAACCCGTAATGAATAAAAAACTGATCATACGTTTTGCATCACTTGTGTTTGTGCTGGCTTTTATAACTGTAACGCTTGGGTTTACCCATGCCGAATGGAAGGCTTTGGCGGTAAACGATATTCAGGTTAAATACGCAGATGATTACAGATTTGTAAGCGAAAAAGAAATAAAAGATATTGTGTCGCGCAATTTTAAAGCTTTGTACCATGCATCGCTTGATACGGTTGATATTCAGCAAATTGAGGATAAAATTGAGGAAAATGCATGGGTGAAGAAAGCCGAAGTTTACAAAGGATATGCTTTGGGCGATTCTGTGCGTGCCGGGGGGGCAATTGTTATTAAAATAATTCAGGAAACCCCCGTTTTAAGGGTGGTGGACGAAACAGGGGGCTTTTATTTAAATGCTTTTGGGAAAAAGTTACCCGTTTCGTTGCACCATACCCAAAAAGTAATGGTTGTGTCAGGCTCGTGCCCCGATTCGGTGCTTACTAAAACCATTTTGCCATTTGTGAACCACATCAATGGCGACAAATTTTGGCAGTCGTTATTTATGCAAGTGCATGTAAAACAAGGGGGCGAGCTGGTTTTGGTGCCTCGCGTGGGCAATCATCAAATTGAATTTGGGTACCCCGAAAATATTGAACAGAAGCTTCGGAATTTGAAGCTGGTTTACACAAAAGGGTTTGCCAAAACCGATTTTGATAAATACAAAACAGTGAATTTAAAATATAATAACCAGGTAGTTTGTACCCTCAAATAACCTGAACAGAACAAAAAATTGCAACAATGAGTGAACGGAACATTTTTGCAGCAGTCGATATTGGAACCAACACAATAATATGTTTGTTGGGACGCGACTCGGGTGAGCATAAAATCGAGATTGTTGGCCACGCAATAGTAGCTTCATCGGGCGTACGTCGTGGTGTAATTATTAATGTTGAAGAAGTGGCGCAAGCCATTAAAAAAGCAGTTGATAAGGCGCGTGGCGAGTTGAATATTGCCGTTAAAAAATTATACGTTAACGTAGCCGGTCATCAGTTGCATAGGGTTGAGCGTAAGCTAACCAAGCAAATCGAAGTTGGTAAGATTATATCGAAAGTCGATGTTCGTCAACTTTTCGACGAAGCAAGGCAAACACCGCTCAACGAAGGAGAGAAAATTTACCATGTCATCAATCAATCGTACAGTGTCGATGGCGAAACTGGTATCAATAACCCCATTGGAATTACCGGCACCGAACTGCTTGCACAATACCGCTTGATTGTTGGCCCCGAAAATTACGAGAAGGTACTCAAAACAAGTGTTGAAAGAGCCGGTTTCGAAATGGTGAAATGTGTGGTAAACCCCGTAGCAGCTGCCGAAGCCGTTTTAACCGACGACGAAAAAGAAGCAGGGGTTGTAGTGGTCGATTTGGGTGGAGGTACCACTTCAATTTCAATTTATCACGATAATGTTTTCAGGCATTTGGGCATGGTTCCTTTTGGCGGGAATGTGGTAACCAACGATATTCGTGAAGGCTGCTCCATCCTTTTACGTCAGGCCGAGTCGCTTAAAGTTCAGTATGGTGCTGCAATGGGCGAGCACGTGCCCGACAATAGGGTAGTTACTATACCCGGTATTAACGGTTGGGAACCCAAAGAAATATCGTTTAAAAGCCTGGCTTACATCATTCAGGCACGCATGGAAGAAATTATCGAAAGTGTTTATTACCAAGTTGAAAAAAGTGGCTATGCCGATAAACTTGGTGCTGGGATAGTTGTAACCGGTGGTGGCGCCAAACTTAGGGGCATTCGCCAGTTGGTGCTTTTTAAAACTGGTTTGAATGTTCGCGATGGTAAACCTATTAACGGAATAATTGCTGAAAACGAAAAAGCAATCGATACCCCTCAATTTGCAACTGCTTTTGGCTTGTTGAAAAAAGCCGTTCGCGACGAAAAAGCACAAAACGACGAATTAATCAATAAAAAATCGAAACCGAAAAAAATACGCACCAATTATAGCGAAGCTTTTATGCAAAAACTTTCCCTGTTCTTTAACGACGAAAACGATGCCGAATTTTAAAAACATACGGTTATGACAAACGAGTTGCTAAATTTCAATAACGAGCCCAATAGTGCTGCCCAAATCAAAGTGATAGGTGTAGGTGGTGGAGGTGGTAATGCCGTAAATTACATGTACAAAAAGGGTATTACCGATGTTGGCTTTATGCTTTGTAATACCGACGCACAGGCTTTGGCCAACAGCCCTGTTCCTTTACAAGTGCAACTGGGCAGTGAAATTACCGAAGGGCGTGGTGCCGGAAATATGCCCGAGTTGGGCAGACAGGCTGCCGAAGAAAGCCTCGACGAAATTGCAGCATTGCTACAAGGCAACACCGATATGGTGTTTATTACTGCCGGCATGGGAGGTGGTACCGGTACTGGTGCCGCACCTGTAATTGCGCGTTTATGCCGCGAGCTCGATATTCTTACCATTGCTGTGGTCACTGTTCCGTCAAGGTCGGAAGGGAACAAACGCTACAACCAAGCCTTGGCCGGAATTGAAGAAATACAGCAACATGTTGATAGCTTGTTGGTGATAAACAACGAAAAAATTCGCCTTATTTATGGCGATTTGCCCGCTTCGAAAGCTTTTGCAAAAGCCGACGAAATATTGGCAACAGCCGTTAAGGGGATAGCCGAAATTATAACCCTACATGGAAATATAAATATCGATTTTGCCGATGTAAGCACAGTTATGTCGGGCAGCAAAGTGTTTATTATGGGCACCGGTATTTCCGAAGGCGAAGGCCGTGCACTTAAAGCAGTTGAGGCAGCGCTTGAGTCGCCTTTGCTCGATAGCAACGATATTAATGGTACAGGCGAAATATTGCTCAATATTACCTCGGGAATTGATGAAATTACAATAGGCGAAATAGGTGAAATTATTGAACATTTGCAGGATAGGGCCGGCGACGATGCCAATATTATTTGGGGGAATGGTTACGATGAAAACCTTGGAAATCAAATAAGCGTAACCATAATCGCTACAGGCTTCAAGAAAAATCCTTCGGCTATTCTTCAGGAAAAAGAAAAAATGCCCGAAGAAAAAATCGAATTCGTTGTTGAAAACGAAGGGCTTTTCATTTCCGATGAATTGAAAGACGATGAGCCGCAACCCGAACCCGAAATGCTTAACAATAAAATAAACGAACCGGTACCTAATCAGAAAAGAAATAAAAAAGCTCAAAAAGATAGTTGGCTTAAGCGTCAGCTCGATTTGTTTTTTGAAGAAAAAAGTGCCGATCTCAACAATTAAAACATACAAAATATGGAGTCCGATATCTTAACAAATTTCGATATACCGTTTAACGACGATGCAATTATTAAAGTGATTGGTGTTGGCGGTGGTGGAAGCAATGCTGTAAACCACATGTGCCGTAAAGGTATAAAGGATGTTGATTTTATAATTTGCAATACCGATGCCCAGGCTTTGGCCAATAGTCCGGTAAATACCAAAGTACAGTTAGGTTCGTCGTTAACCGAAGGCCGTGGGGCCGGCAATAAACCTGAAGTAGGCAAACACGCTGCGCACGAAAATATCGAGGACGTAAAAAAAGCCATTGGCGAAAAAACAAAAATGGTATTTATTACTGCCGGAATGGGCGGTGGTACAGGTACCGGTGCTGGTCCGGTTATTGCAAAAGCTTGCCGCGACCTCGATTTGCTTACTGTTGGAATTGTTACACTGCCTTTCCGTAACGAGGGGCGAAGGCGAATATTGCAAGCCATTGAAGGCATTCAGGAAATGGAAGCACATGTCGATTCATTGCTGGTAATCAATAATGAACGTATTCGCGAAATGTATGGCGATTTCCGCATCTCGGAAGCTTTTTCAAAAGCCGACGATATATTGGCAACTGCTGCCAAAGGCATTGCCGAGATTATTACCGTACATGGTTATATCAATGTCGATTTTGCCGATGTGGAAACCGTAATGCGCCAAAGTGGCGTGGCAATAATGGGGTCGGCGGTTGCTACAGGTGAGAACCGTGCTATCGATGCAGTGCAGGAAGCTCTTAATTCTCCATTGTTGAATAACAACAACATTAACGGTGCCCGTAATATTTTACTAAACGTAACATCGGGCGTGAATGAAATAACCATGGATGAAATTGGCCAAATAACCGACTACGTTCAGTCGCGTGCCGGTTTCGATGCCGATTTAATTTGGGGTAATGGTGCCGACGAAACATTGGGCGACGAAATTCGCGTAACGGTTGTTGCAACCGGTTTTAGTACCAGCTCAATTCCCGAGGTGCTGGCAAACCGAAAGGTTGAAAAAACATATCATACACTCGACGATCAGCTTGCGCAACATGCAGGTTCTGCTAAGCCCGACAGGCCATTGGCCAGTAAAACCCCGCCGCCAAAGCAAGAATCGTTACGTTTTGATAATGGTCGCCCCAGCGACGATTTCGACAGCTTGTACCCAAATACCGGAAATGCTGCAAATGTAAATTATAACGATGAGCCTGCAGCCCGTAAGGTTGAATTTAATGTCGATTTTGCCGGCTCTGAAGAAGATGAGATTGAAAACCTCGAAAAAATACCTGCATACAAACGCAGGTTAATCAATCGGAAGAACGATCAGCATGAAGACCGTAAAGTGTCTCGCTTTTCGCTTTCGACCGATGAAAACAACGATATTTTTTTTAGCGAAAACAACACTTACTTACACGATAATGTAGATTAAAACAAAAGCTTATGGCAATTTTCGACGATGTAAACAATGGAATTAAAGAGGCCATGAAGGCCAAGGACAAAGTAAGGCTCGAAGCTTTGCGCAACATTAAAAAAGTGATGCTCGAAGTTAAAACAGCCGTAGGTGCTGCCGATGAACTCGATGATACCGAGGCCATCAAAATTATCTCGAAGCTCGCAAAACAGGGCACCGACTCTGCTACAATTTACAAAGAGCAAGGGCGCGACGATTTGGCTACAGCTGAGCTGGAGCAGGTTGCTGTTTACGAAACATTCCTCCCAGAAATGCTTTCCGACAACGAGTTGGATAAAGTAATTAAACAGATAATTGAACAAACCGGTGCTTCCGGTATGAAAGATATGGGCAAAGTGATGGGTGTTGCTACTAAACAACTGGCCGGTAAGGCCGACGGCAAAGCCATCTCCGAAAAAGTTCGTTCACTGTTGCAATAAAAGTTTTTTAAACTTTTGAGGTAAGCGTCGCCGGGAAAACTGGTGGCGCTTTACTTATTTTGAGCTTTCTTTTAGCAAATATTTTATGGGAATGGCCTTGCGTTTGCCCTTATGAATAATAAGCGTATATTTTAAAACGGTAGGTTGTGTTACCGAAATTTCAATTGGCTCTCGGCCTGGCCATGCCGCATTTTGTGCACTCTTGGCTTGTCGCAATATCCATTTGCTGGTACCTGGGTTTTGTTCCCAAACAATAATGCTTACTCCGCTTTTTTGTTTTTTGTTCGAAATATCAATAAACCGATCCGAGACAATGGCCAATTCTGTTGGTGTAATAGTGTTATTGTCAATGTCGGTAAAAATGGTATTGTCGTTGGTTTTTAGTCGTATGCTAAACCCTCCATAGCCTTTTTCGTTGTCGGCGCCTCCCAGTTGTAATCCATGTTCAAGCGCTCTCAGTTGAATGGTAAAGTCTATTCGCCGGTAATTTAATTGCCGAGGGTAGATGTTTACTTGAGTTTGCTCTTGTATGAACGGGTCGTTAGGCTTGTTGGGGCTTTTCCAATAGGAAGTGTAGGAGAAGATACCATTTCCGTTAGGAGAATTCTTAAATTCAACTTCATCAATTTCCTGAACAAAGTTTTGCAGGTGCCAACCATCGGCAAC
>DAOSWJ010000002.1:0-38204 GCA_035380005.1 Prolixibacteraceae bacterium
GCACAATAACATTGCAACTGCAATTTGGCGGTCGGTATTATCGCCGCAATTGCTTTTTAGAGCGCAAGCTTATGCTTCGTTGCATAAAGCCGATAACTACAGCGAGATGAAGATGAATTTCGAAAATGTTGTTTTTGACACATCTACGGGATTCAAAAGCAAAGTGAACGATTATGGTTCGAAAATGAGCCTGGTTTATAAGCCATTCTACTGGAACGAGTTGAAAGTTGGGCTTGAGTATAATAACTACCTCTTTTTCAATGCGACCATGCTTAATGAACTCGATAACGGAAGCGCAAAAAAACAACCTGAGCTTTTGTCGGCTTTTTTCGAAGACAAAATTTCGATTGGTGGCCTTACTTTGCGCCCTGGTTTACGTGCTTCAAGTTTCGACGGGCAAAAAATGTTGTTCGAACCCCGTATAAATGCTGTTTTAAAACTATGGAGCGGAACAAAATTTAAAGCAGCCTGGGGTAGGTACAATCAGCATATAGTGAGCATGAATACTCAAGAGTTTGAATTTAACCAGTTTCTCGATTATTATTACCCGTTAAACAATGGTTTGCCAAGTGTTTCGGAGCATTATATTGCCGGAATTGAAGTTCCGCTGAACAGACAAAACACTCTCTCGGCCGATTTTTATTACAAAGATATTGAGCGAACTTATACTTTCGATTTGTTACAAGACCGCTTTGAAGTTTTTGCGTTAAGTGAAAAAATTGTGGCCGGAACCGGGCTTTCGTATGGAATGGAATTAATGTGGAATGGTAGTTTTGGAAAGCTTTCGGGGTGGAGCAGCTACACTTTATCTAAATCGACACGTTCGTTCCCTCATATTATGAATGGCAAACATTACAACTACGATTACGATCGGAGACACTCATTCAAAGCTGTGTTGAATTATCAGGCTACCAAACGTATTTCGTACAGTACTTCGTTTATTGCACAAAGCGGTGTGCCGCGTTCAATCGAAAATACTTTACAAATGTATTACATGTACGATGCGCTTACCGGGCAAATGATTTATAGCCCTCAATATACTGTTGCCCAAAAGAATGCGTCGCGCATGCCTTGGCTTTTGTATCTCGATTTTGGCTTGCAAAAACAAATTGTAACGGGCTTTGGCAAAGATTTGGCAACTTTTTTTGGTGCCGACGAGTCGTATCTTGTTGTAAATGTTTATAATGCATTGTTTTTTAGGCGAAACGTACTGTATTATTTATCGACTGGCGACCTTGGGCTTTACATCCCAATGGGCGATAACTACCTGCCAACTGTAAGTGCAGGTTATACAATTAAGTTTTGATGCTTAGTTTTAAAACTAATGATAATTGACTGTTGAAAGAATTTAAAATGATAAAACATAAAAATATTTGCTTTTTAATATTGTTGCTGATACCCACTTTGTTTAGCAGTTGCCTCAAAATAGGTGAGTATTATGTTGGGCTTCATTTGCAACCCGATATGGAAAACAATAAGTTTGAACCTGGTTTAAATGTATTTGGTATCATCAAATCGGGGCCCGATTTCGATACAATTAACCATCGTTTTGAAGTTCATCGCTTACTCGATATAAACGATTGGGAAAACGGTTTCGAAGTAAACGATGCTAGAATTCAGCTTGTTCGAAAAACAACAAATGGTGAGGAATTTAGTTATGAATTAAATTCATACAGCAATGGTTTGTATTATTTCCCCGATATTATTGCTGCTGAGGGCGATGTTTGGAAATATTCATGTACTTATGATACTTTTACTGTTAATGCTACTTGTACTATTCCAAACGAACCAATTGTAGATGAGCAAAGTTTTGTTTTTATTGATAATAGTTTAGTGTTCAATATTCAGTCTGATTCGAGTGCATACATGTACACTGTTTACCTTATTCAAGATCAGTATGCTGAAGTAATACAGGCAATTCCCACGCCGGATAGTATAACATCGGTTAAAATTGAGCCCGAATGGACCATAGCTGAAGGCAAATTATTTTTGTACATTTTTGCGTTCGATAAAAATATACGGCAATACCATACCACCTCAAATACTTTTTTCAAGCCTAATGCATACCGACCGTTGTTCTCAACAGTTGATGGTGGTTACGGTGTTTTTGGAGCTGCAAGCAGTACTCAAGTAATTCTTGATAAACGTTGAATGGATTGATTTAAATGTGAAAAAATCGTTTCAAATCAGTTACTTTCTTCAATCTGTAATGAATAAAAAGCAAAATTACAGCTACAGAGAAAACCGATACTAGTAAAATTGGGCTCCAAATAAGTTTAAATGCTCCTAAATGAAGACTAACAATGGTTTCGATAATGATACAAAGCACGCCGCTTAGCAATAAGAAAAATGCAATAAGGTTAATTCCTTTTTGCTTGGTTTTTTTTACAGTTGTAATAAAAACACCAATTGCAAAATAAGTTGAAAGAATAAGCGGTACTCCCAGTTTCAGTCCCCAACCCATATTGTTGTTTATATAATCGATGGTGAGCAAAAGTAAAGCAGTGCTTACAAAACTTAAAAATGCCATAAAAACTGCTTTGTTTTTCATAAACGAAAGCAAACTGATGTTGATGAATAAATACAGCCCTATTGCTAAAGTGTATTTCGACCAAGTAAGTGTTTTGGTTGTAAGGAAATCAATTATCGATGTTACAATCATGCCTGTGAGCAAAATAATTCCCGATAGTTCCCAAAATAGTTTTTCTCTTTGTGGTTCGGTAAGTCCGGTCAAATCATAGGTGTGGTTCTTTTTGTTGATTTGGTTGTTTGCATTAACCGAATTAACGCTGCCGGTTTGTTCTTTTTCGGCCTTCTCGCCACACAATGGACAGAAATTCATTTTTGGATCCAGTTCTACTCCGCATTTTTTGCATTCGTACATAATTCAATGTTTTAAATGGTCAAACGTACATTAATACCTTGTTGGCTTAAAAACCTGAAGAATCGTTTTTCTAATTCTTTTGAATAGCTAATATTGCCAAAAGTTACGATTAGCTGGTCTTTAAAACCAATAATACCACAATTGGTTTTGATGAGTTTGTTTGGGGGAGGTGCTATGACTTGCAAATGTTCAATTTGATCGGCAATTTCGGGTGGAAAGTTTGGACGTCCCAAGTTTGAAAGCACTCCACTGTACTGATTGCTGCCTAACGAGTAATAATTCATGCGCAAAGCAAGGCTTTTGATGAAAAGAGGTATGCCTCTGATAATTATCTTTCTTTCGCTTCCCACATTGCGCGATAATATTTTATTGATAAGCTTTTCGTCGGTTTCGAGTTGTATTTGATGGTGAACGGTTTTCAAAATTTCGTCGAATGAATAATGCCCCAAGCGTAAATCGATTTCGGGCATAACAAAGAGCGAAAAATTGCGCATGGTTTTGCTTGGGTACATGCCCCTCAGGTTAATGGGGACCTGAATGCTTATTTTTGACTGAGCCTTTTTTTTCCTTTAGCCTTAAGTTCTTCGTAAATATCTTGCAGTGCATGTATATAAACGGCAGTTAGGTAGGTGGTTATGCTTACGTTTTTTTCCGAAGCGACTTTTTTTATTGCTTTAGACGGAATTTTGGCTGTTAAAACACTGAACCGATGGGGCCAGCTGGTTTGGTAGGGCAGGTGGAATGCTTTACGTTGGCGAGGGTTTTTGGGGATATTATCGACAAAATAACGATTGTAGGCATCTTCAAATTCTTCGCTATCAGGTGTTTCATCGGGTTTGAGGTAGGTGTGGTTTATGGGTAGTTGGGTGCCACATTCGTTAAAATAACTTATCAATAAGGATTGGAAATATTCAAAGGCACCGCCACCATCGGTAATGATGTGCGAAAACTCAACACTGAGGCGGTTTTCTTTAGCAAGCACCCTGAATAAACTGCTTTTTCGATTGAATACCCGGCACGGGTCGTGTACATCGGGAACAATAGGCGTAGTGATTTTATCCGACTCGAGATAATACCAAAAAAAACCCTTTCGCATTTTTACTTTGTAATACGGGAACCGACCTTCGATTTTATGAAGTGCACTGTAAAGTGCCGAAATATTTACAGCTTTTTTAAGTATTGCCGATATTCTGAAAACCGAAGTGCGCTCATTATTAGTAATGGCCGGAAATATTTTTGCTGCATTATCGAGCGGATACCAAAACGACTCATTTTCTTCTACTGCCATTTGTGTATTTCAATTAAAATGTGCTTTCGGTTAAATCAAAACTTATCAAAAAAGTTGATGCCAAATTTAAGCTTTAAAATTGGTTAATAGCTTAAATAATGTTCTTAGTTTTGCCATTTTATGCAAAAGATATTACAATTATGCTTTCTGAAATATTTAATTCGCTCAATTATACTCATTGGATGGTGTTGATATTTGCTGCATTATTTACAGGCATGTCGAAAAGTGGGGTGTATGGCCTTGGCACGGTTGTAGCGCCAGTATTGGCTTCGGTTTTTGGAGGCAAAGTGTCGGCTGGCTTGTTGTTGCCCATGCTGTCGATGGCCGATGTTTTTGCAGTGTTTTTCTATAACCGGCATGCCAGTTGGCCGCATTTACGAAAACTTTTCCCTTTTGCAATTGTGGGGGTGCTCGTAGCCTTATGGGTAGGTAAAATAATTAACGACAGTGCTTTTAAACTCATTATGGCTGTTTTTATTTTGGGTGGAATCCCATTAATGATTTGGCGAGAGTTAAAAAAGGATACAAAACCCTTTAAGGGTAGTTGGTGGTCGGGTGGCTTTTTTGGAATTACAGGTGGTTTCAGCACCATGATTGGCAATGCCGCAGGACCGGTTATGAGCTTGTATTTATTGGCGATGCAATTACCCAAAAACGTACTGATTGGTACAGGTGCTTGGTTTTTTCTGGTGATCAACTTGTTTAAAATACCTTTTCATGTATTTATTTGGGAAACAATAACTTTAAGGTCGTTTATTATTAATTTGTTGATGTTGCCTTTCATTATTGGTGGCAGTTTTTTAGGCTTGAAAATTGCAAAACACATACCGGAAAAACCTTTTCGCTGGTTGGTTATTGTAATGACAGTATTGGCTTCTATGAAGTTAATTATGAGCGCATAGTGGAAGTGGATAGTTATTTTACCTCCTCGAAATCGACATATTCACCCTCGTTTTTATTGATGATTTTTTCTCCTTTTTTATTGAATTGGATGGTTGTTTCGCCCTCGTTTTTTTTGTATTGTTGTTGGTGGTTTGCCTGTTGTTTATTTGGCTCAAACATTTTAGCTACCCATTTAATAATGAAGTAGATAATTGCAATAACTAATATCGTGCGTAGTAATCCTATTATCATTGTATTTTGAATGAAATATTGTTAAAATAATTTCAAAGGAATAAAAAAAGTGCCTGAAACAAAAATTCATTTACTTCTTTTTTGAAAAAATCAGATTTTAAAGTTTAAATGTGTTTTTGGTAGAATGGCTGAAGGTGCAAAACGTTTTAAGGTCTTCAACTGTTATATCTCCAAAAAATGAGAAAAGCATGGCATTGTCCGATTCGCAAAGCAAAATATGAAATTCATTCATTTTGTTGGGTTGACCACATCCAATAATCCTAATTTGTTCATAGTCAGAATCGGATTCGATATTAAAACTATTGCAGGTGAATTCATTCGGATCAATATCAAAATAATCATTTTCGTTAAACTCATTGCCAATGCGGTCATAAATCTCATCTGAACTAAAAAAGCCTTTGTCTTCGTTGTAAAACAAAAGGTTTACTTTGTCCATTTTTAACAATACCCGTTTCGAATCATCGTCGAGAAGAATTTCGAATGGTTGAATTATCGATTTAGCAAATCCCAGGCTTACAAAACCTTGTTTGCCCGAGTACATGTCGAAAATTTTTTGGGCGTTGCTTTGCGCATTGCCGGTAACCGATGCCAGCAAAATTGCTAAAAGAATCCCTAGTTTATGTATCAGTTGCATTTTGTGTATATTTTTGATTGTTAGTGTATTATTCTTGTGCTATACTTAGTTTTTTATCTCCCATTTTCCAATACTGACCAGTCATGTCGGGTTCCCATAAGTTTTGTTCATTATTTGCTTTATACAATATAGGTAGCAAATTCTGGTCGAGATAAAGTGTTTTTCCTTTGGGTAATTCGATGCTAAGCTCAACCGATTGTTGGCGCCATTTGTGCTCTTTTTCAAGCGTAAAGTATGGATCAATAATTAATGTGTCGCCATTAATATTGAATTGATGAATAATTGTTTCTGCTTCGAAGCTCGCCCGTTTTAAGTTTTTGCCACGAGCACTTTTTTTGCTTTCTATGAATGTTTGTTCAGTATCCGATTTTTTGACAATTAACTTTGGACGTGCAATAATTAATTCCTTATTGTCGATAATGGCAATTTTATAGTTATTCACTTCAAATTTTATGTTACTGAAGTTGGTTGGGTTGCTGTCGTTAATTTTTACATAAAGAGTATTGCCGATGTTCGATATTGTGTGTTGTTCTGTTAACGAATTGGTAGTTTTAAAATCGTTGAAAATGCCACTAATCATGCCACCAGATACAATTATTGCAATAATCCAAGTAGTTAATGCTGTTAAAAAAACTGCGCGACTATTGGCTACATAGTTGAACAACAATTTTGTGCCCGCATATATCAACAATAAAATTGGAATGGCTGTAATTAAGAATATGGCTAAAACGATAGTAGGTCCAAACGATTCGCTAACAATATGGTTTAGGATAAGTCCGTCGCTAAAAGCCGGTACAAAACCCAATATTCTGGAACCGAATACAACTGCTGTGATTATTGCCGATAAAATCAAAAATCCAAACAACATTAATATCAAGCCGAATATCCGGGCAAGAATATTGTCACTCTTAGGTGGATAATTCTGATCGTACCGATGTTGTTCATATTTTTTTTCATGTCTCTGCTTATTTTTTTCTTGATTTTCATTATGAATGTTATTGGATTCGAACGAGAGAGGAGCTGCTATCCATAAAATAATGTAAAGCAATAATGCAAATCCGGCAGTAATGAAAAAAAGTATAATAAAAAGAAGCCTTACCAAAGCTTTGTCGATATTAAAGAAGTTGGCTAGGCCACTACAAACACCGCCAATTACACGTGAATTGGCATCGCGGAAAAGCCTTTTCGCTTCATTGTTGTTAACTTTTGTGTATTTGTTGCTGTTTTGGTCCGAGGCTGAATTTTGAGTGCTGTTTTTATCGAATTCATAATTATTTGCCTCGTTACCACCAATATTCTCGATGACCGTTTTAATGATTTGTATGTCAATTATACAATCGTTATTGTTGCATCGTTTTGAGAGTTCATTGGCTAAATTGTTTTCCATTTGTTGAGTTAGCTTCTCTTTTTCTTCTTCGTTTTCGATCGATGATGCATAATTTGCAATGAACGATTTTAGTCTAGCATAAGCCTCGCTATCAATCCTGAAAAATTGTCCGCTAATATTAATTGTAAAAACTTGTTTCATAATCGACAGGTGTTAAAATATGCATTCAAAGTTAAGACAGACGTTAAAGCATTAAAAAAGAATATCGGAGAAAGTTATAAAAAGTCGGTAAAACAACGACTTGTAGAGGTAAATGAAATTTTTTCGGTATAAAAAACAATATATTATTTCTAATATTGAAAAAATTCTTAATTTAGGAGTTCAAATAGCATGAAATAAAAAAACATCGGAAATGAAGGAATGAACATGCAGGTTCATTAACAATAATTATTTGATTATGCAAAAAGAAAATGATTCGCTTATCTTTGTAGTTGAGGATAATCGTGTTTACAATAAGTTGATTGTGAGTTATTTAAAGTCGAATAAATTCACAAATGTAATGGCTTTTTACTCGGGCGAAGATGCAATTAATAATTTGAACCGAAACCCCGATATTATTATTCAAGACTTTTTGCTCGATGGCATGAATGGTATCGATGTATTGAAAAAAGCCAAAGAAATTGGTTCCGATGTAGAATTTATTTTCCTTTCTGGGCAAGATAATATTGATGTTGCCATTAATACAATGAAATATGGCGCTTACGATTACATTGTAAAAGACCAAATGGCCCTCAAAAAAATGGTAAATAAAATTAACAAAATCCAATCGGTTAATAAATTGGTTCAAACCAATAAACGTTACAGGGTTTGGGTAGTGCTTTTCTTTTCAATTTTAGTACTGGTTATTATTATAATTCTGGTTTTGGCATTATGGATGCCCGGCAAACTAGCTTTTTTATAGACACTTATAAGGCTTGAATGTTTTTTTATTGCTTATAAATGAAAAAAGAATTCATCTTTTTTGCGTTTTATGTGTGAATAACTTATAATTGCATTTGAATTTAATGAGTATGTTTTAAATACACACGACTACATTTCTTTTTTAAATCATTCAAAAACATTTTTAACAACTAATTAGCCAAGGCTGGCTAAAATAATTTCAATATGTACGATATATTAGAACTTAACAAGAAGTTGCTTAATGAGCTTCGTGACATCGCAAAAGAGCTTAAAATTAAGCGTGTTGAGAAATATAAAAAACAAGACTTAATTTATCAGATACTTGATACACAGGCTATTTTGGCATCTGAAGGTAAGTTGAAAGATGTAAAAGGCCCATTGGGTAAAGCTCCTAAGAACGATGAGAAAAAGCCTGAAATCAAAGCAGATGATAACAAACCCAAACGTGGATTGTTAATTGGCCGTAACAAACCTGCCGGTAAAACAAATGACAGCAATGATCAGAAAACAGAACAAAAAGTTGAAAAACGAACAGAGACTGTTGCCAATGATCAAAAAGCTGATAAAACTCCTCAAAAATCCGATAAACCCTTAGCAGCCGTTAAGTCGAATAATGAACAGCATAAACAGCGCATCGAGCATCATCATAATAAAGATCAACAGCACAAAAAAGCTGAAAATAACGACAATGCTCAAAATAAAAGACATCAAAACCAACAGGACGACAGGCAACATAAAGGACAACGACATTTCGATAATAAAGATAAATTCAACGATCGAAAAAATCAGAACGAGAACAAAGGCAATTCCGATAATAGAAATGTACAGGAAAATAAAACTGTAGCTGAAGCAAAACCTGTACAAGATAACAGAAATACTGATAACAGGAATGATCGGAACGACAGAAACGACAGGTATGACCGTAACGATCGTAACGATCGCCAGTACGATAAACAACCTAATTTTAATAGTAACAATAATAACAATAAACCATTTCGTGCCAATGCACAGCAGCAAGAAAAGTCGATTTTCGATTTTGAAGGCCTCATAACCAATACCGGTGTGCTCGAAATAATGCAGGATGGGTATGGTTTTTTGCGTTCGGCCGATTATAATTACCTTAACTCGCCCGACGATATTTATGTGTCGCAGTCGCAAATCAAATTATTTGGATTGAAAACCGGCGATACCGTTGAAGGAACAATCCGCCCGCCAAAAGAAGGTGAAAAATATTTTCCGTTAATCAAAGTGCTGTCAATCAATGGTCGTACACCCGAATTTGTACGCGACAGGGTTCCATTCGATCATCTTACACCACTTTTCCCTGAAGAGAAATTTAATTTGACCGGCGTTGGAAGCCAAACACTTTCAACTCGTATTGTCGATATGTTTGCTCCAATTGGAAAGGGACAACGTGGTTTAATTGTTGCTCAGCCTAAAACAGGTAAAACTGTGTTGCTTAAGGAGATAGCAAATGCTATTGCTGCAAATCATCCCGAGGTTTACATGATTGTTTTATTGATTGATGAACGTCCCGAAGAAGTTACAGATATGGCGCGCAGCGTAAATGCCGAAGTAGTTTCATCAACATTCGACGAACCTGCCGAAAGGCACGTACGTGTAGCCAATATTGTGCTCGAAAAAGCAAAACGCTTAACCGAATGTGGTCACGATGTTGTTATTTTGCTCGATTCGATTACCCGTTTGGCCAGGGCTTACAATACTGTACAACCTGCATCAGGCAAGGTTTTATCGGGTGGTGTCGATGCCAATGCCTTACACAAACCAAAGCGCTTTTTTGGTGCGGCTCGTAACATCGAAGAGGGAGGGTCGCTTACTATTTTGGCTACCGCTTTAACCGAAACCGGTTCTAAAATGGATGAAGTTATCTTTGAAGAATTTAAAGGTACAGGTAACATGGAACTTCAACTTGATCGTAAACTTTCGAACAGAAGGATATTCCCTGCCGTTGATGTTACCCTTTCGAGCACTCGACGTGAAGATTTGTTGCTTAGTAAAAATATGCTCGACAAAATTTGGATTTTGCGTAACTATCTTGCCGATATGAATTCGACCGAAGCAATGGATTTTTTACGCGACAGAATGTTGAAAACTTCAAGCAACGAAGAGTTCATTATTTCGATGAATAGTGGTAATTAGTTGCTGGAAAAATGATATAGAAAAAGGGTTGACTGTTATGTTAACCCTTTTTTGTTCTTTTAATTAGCAACTTTTATTGTTTCTCAGGTACTTTATACCATTTTAAGCCCAAGTCGTTGTGTTTGTAGTTCTCGATATATTCCAATGCTTGCTTGGGATTTTCAACAACAGTGTACAGTTGTCTGTAATTTTCTTTGGCAAAATGCTCAGAGTATGATTGTTCAAATTGCTCTAACAGTTTGCCGTAAAAATTTTTTGTATTGATAAAAACAATGGGCTTTTGGTGATAATCGAGTTGTTTTAAGGTAATTACTTCCAAAATTTCTTCAAGTGTACCAAAGCCGCCGGGTAATGCAATAAATGCATCCGAATTGTCGCGCATCATTTTTTTGCGTTCGTCCATGGTTGCGGTAACAATGGTTTCGTCGGGGTGATGCGACATTAAATTGTTATCGTAAATTTTTTGTGGAATAACGCCGGTTACTTTTCCACCGTGATTTTTAACGCTATGGGCAATGTGTTCCATTAAACCAACATTAGCTCCGCCATAAATTAGTTCGTGTCCATTTTCCGAAAGGATTTCACCCAATTCCTTGGCATGTTTAAAGTATTGTTGATCAACAGCATTACTCGATGAACAAAAAACACAGATCTTCATATTTTTCTTGTGAGTTGGTTGTAAAAAATCAATAGTCATTGGAACAACATAAAATGCCCAATGACTACTGACTGATGACTAAAATATTATTAAGCGTCGATGTTTGCGTAAGTTGCATGGTTTTCGATGAACTGACGGCGAGGAGGTACTTCGTCGCCCATAAGCATCGAGAAAATATGGTCGGCTTCTGCTGCATTCTCGATTGTTACCTGGCGTAAAGTACGATGTTCGGGATTCATTGTTGTATCCCAAAGTTGTTCTGCGTTCATTTCACCCAAACCTTTGTAGCGTTGTACGTGAACAGAGCTTTCTTTACCACTGCCAAATTCTTCGATAAGCAAAAGGCGTTGTTGCTCCGACCAAGCGTAGTCTTCGCGTTTTCCCTTTTTCACCAAGTACAATGGAGGAGTGGCAATGTATAGGTGACCATTTTTGATCAGATCTTGCATGTACCTGAAAAAGAAAGTCATTATAAGTGTTGCGATGTGGCTTCCGTCCACATCGGCATCGGTCATTATAATTACTTTGTGGTAGCGAAGTTTTGAAAGGTTCAATGCTTTTGCATCGTCTTCGGTACCAATGCTTACGCCAAGAGCCGTAAAAATATTGCGGATTTCCTCGCTGTCGAAAACTTTATGCTGCATGGCTTTTTCAACATTAAGGATTTTTCCCCTAAGTGGTAGTATCGCTTGAAATTTTCGGTCGCGACCTTGTTTAGCTGTACCACCTGCCGAGTCGCCCTCAACGAGGAATATTTCGCAATTTACAGGATCTTTATCGGAGCAGTCGGCAAGTTTGCCTGGTAGTCCACCGCCGCTCATTACGTTTTTGCGTTGAACCATTTCGCGTGCCTTGCGTGCAGCATGTCGGGCCTGAGCGGCCAATACAACTTTTTGCACAATTTGTTTGGCATCGCGTGGGTGTTCTTCGAGATAGATGGCCAACATTTCACTAACTGCTTGGTCGACAGATATGCTGATGTCGGAGTTGCCCAGTTTTGTTTTTGTTTGACCTTCGAATTGAGGTTCTTGTACTTTAACCGAAACAACGGCAGTTAAGCCTTCCCTAAAGTCGTCGCCACTGATGTCGAATTTTAATTTATCGAGCATGCCCGATTTGTCGGCATAATTTTTAAGCGTACGGGTTAAACCACGTCTGAAACCGGTAAGGTGTGTTCCTCCTTCAATGGTGTTGATGTTGTTTACGTACGAGTGGATATTCTCGGTGAACGATGTGTTGTAATGTAAGGCAATTTCAACAGGAGTTCCACTTTTTTCGGTTGTAATATAAATGGTGTCTTCAATAAGTTTCTCGCGGGTATTATCGAGAAACTCAACAAATTCTTTCAGCCCTTCTTCGGAATAGAATGATTCGCTTTTGAAGCCATTGTCTTCAATTAATTCGCGTCGGTCGGTAAGGTTAAGCCTGATTCCAGCATTGAGGTATGCCAATTCCCTTAAGCGGGCAGCCAATATTTCGTATTTATATAATGTTGTAAGAAATATGCTTCCATCGGGTTTGAAGGTGACTATTGTGCCTGTTTTGTCCGACTCGCCAACTTCTTTAACATCGTAAAGGGGTTTGCCTTTTTCGTATTCTTGAACGTAAACTTTTCCTTCGCGATGTATTTCGGCTTTCAGGTGATCGGAAAGTGCGTTAACACACGAAACACCAACACCGTGTAAACCCCCCGATACTTTGTAGCTGTCCTTATCGAACTTACCTCCGGCGTGTAGTACTGTCATTACAACTTCGAGGGCCGATTTATTTTCTTTCGACATTTTTTCGGTTGGAATACCACGACCATCGTCGGCAACCGAAATTGAGTTGTCTTCGTTTATAATTACATCGATGTTTTTGCAATACCCGGCCAAAGCCTCGTCAATTGAATTATCGACTACCTCGTAAACCAAATGGTGAAGCCCTTTTTCGTTTACATCGCCAATGTACATGGCCGGTCTTTTCCTTACTGCTTCTAAGCCTTCGAGTACCTGAATGCTATTTGCTGAATAACCGTTTTCGTTATTTGTTTTTTTCTCTTGATCACTCATTGATTATCAATGTGTTATATTTGTATTTGCACTTTTTAAAAATTGTGTCCAAATATAACTAAAACTACCCTTAAAGCCTAAGTTTTAAGCGTATTAAAACTAAAAGTTTTCAACAACTTAAGTATCGAGAATGTGAATTCTTAAAAGGTATATCTAGCTCCCAATAAAATCACTAAACGGGGCGAGTTGTAGCCGTACCAAATTTCTTGTTTTCGGTTTATAAGGTTGCTTGCATTTATAAAAAACATCAACTTATTGTTGAATTGGTATTCGCCGCCAAGACTGATGTCGATATTGGTAGCCATGTTATAAGTATTGTGTTTTTCGCCTGTTGGTTCGTAAATTTTGTACAACGCTTGCCGTGGTCCAATTACATTGGCATTAAGCGTTGTTGATATTTTTTGGGTTATGTTCACTTTTGCGAAAAGCGCAGCATCGAATTCAGGAGTGTGAGATAATGTTGTTAAAGTTTTTGCATCGTGGATGTAATAATTGCCTTTTAATTCAACAATAACATTTTGACTGCTGTAACGAAGGTTGCCGCCGAAGCGTAAAATATTCAAATCGTCGTAATCGACATTGTACAGGTTGTTTACAGTTGTATCGGTAGCTGTGCGTGTTTCTGAAAGGTAATAAAATGCTTCGTTTTTGTTTATTCCGTAATTAACATCGAACAAATAAGAAATTCGACGGCTCATTTTTCCACGTAATCCACCGTAAAAAGCAATAAGTTGTTCACTTGGTTCAATGTCGAGCTGGTTGTTGATGTAAGGGTTTATGCTTACAATGGTGTTGTAGTTATTTGCTTTATATCCACCTTCAATACCTGCAAAAAGGCTGAGCATTTCGCGTATGGGATGATACGCAAAATCTATTTTTGGTGAAATGTGAAACTTAAGTGTTGAATCGGCATTGATCAACGATTGAAGGTTTAAGCCAGCTTTAAGCTCTATATTTCCTTTTGAATATTGGGCATAAGGGGCAATGGCAATTTCGAAAAACTGTCGGGCATTCTTTGTGCTATCGTAGTAATGTTGAATGTTGCTTTGCTGGTAATAGGCAAACCGGGTATCGTATTTCATGTGAAATTTGCGGTACTTGGTAGTGTATAAACCTTTGTATTTGGCACTATGAGCGGCTTGCCCGGTTGCGTTCCAGAAATAATTATAGCCCAAACCAACATTGTAATCAAAATTTGTACGGGTTTGAGTATTGTGAAGAGCAAAGTTTGCCGATGCATTATTGAATGCTTGCCTTGAATTTAGAATGCTTGAGTTTTGTTCGTGTTGACGATACAATAAACTGTCGATGCCCGGAAAACCGAAATAGCTAAGTCCATCGTGACGATAATTTATGTCCCAGTCGAGAACTGCTTTTCGGAATTGGTTTTTTGCAAAAATTTTAGCCATGTTGTTGTTGAAAGGTGTTTTTACTTTTATGCCATTATTAAGCATAATTGTCGGGCGCGACGAATAATGGAACAATTGCAGTCCGAAATCGACATTTCGCGATGGGGAAGTGTTTATCAAAACTTCGGCATAGGGGCTTAATGCGTTTCCAAAACCTGCTTTAGCATAGCCTTTATTGGGTTTAATGCGTGGTGGCGTGCCCAGTTTAACCATTGGCAGGTGATTGATGGTTTTTTCAACTTCAATGTCTTTTGAAAAAATCCGATAGTCGAATTCGGGCGAATAGTTTGCAGTGTCGTTTATACTTGGGTTGCTTGTTATCTTCTGTGCATCCAAAACGTTTGGCTGGTATGCTTTTATTACCTCTACTTCTTTATCGAGCGATGACTCCGATTGAGCAAAAACGGTAAAGCCGGCAAATAAAAGTGAAAAAAATATGCTGTATTTTGCTAGTGTGTTCATAATCAATTAAATATTTGTGTTTGAAAATTGATTGCTTATTCTGCTGTGTTGTCTGTTTGGTTTGTGTTTACTGTTTCTTTTTCGATATTTTCAATAATCGCAATTTTGGATTTTGCATCTTCCAATATACCATCGTTGTCGATGTTGTAGTTGTCGATTATACTACGAAGGGTATGTTTTGCCTGAAAAACATCTTCTTTTTGAAGGTATATGTCAGAAAGTAGTAAAAACGATTTTGCCAGCCAGTATTGGTGTGGTGTGTTTTTACTGATGAAATCCATTATTTCGTTTTCGCTTTCGGTATATTGTTTTTTATTGTACAATATTTCTGCTTTATAATATTTCGATTCGGCACCTTCTACCGATTTGGTGTCGTTGGTAAACAGGTTGAAATATTTCAATGCTTCGTCGTGGTTATTCAACATGTTATACGATTTAGCCAGTTTGAAATTGGCTTCGCGCTTCATCAGTTCAGTAATGTTTTCGGTCGAAAGCAGTGTAATTGCCGATTTTACAGTTAGTTCGGGATGGTTGAGCTGGTAATTGCAGCGCATGGTTCCTAACCTTGCCCTGAGCAAGTTCCACTTACTGCTTGCTTTTTGTTCGAGTCGGGTAAAGTATTCGAACGATTTTTCGTATTTGGCAGCATTGAAATTGAGTTCGGCAGCTTTAATTAGCGATTGTTCGGTGAAAATATTGTCGTTTCGCTCAAGAATTTCTTCATAAAAAACCAGCGATTTTGAGTACTCGCCCTTGGCATAAAGGTGTTCGGCCAAATAGAATGTTGCATTGGTTTTAAAGCTTCCGTCGGGGTATCGTTGTAGGTAGGTTTCGAGCTGTTGACCGGCATTTGGGTCGTTTTCCATGTAGCTTTTTTCAGCAGCCATGTAAAAAATTGAATCTTGCTCGTTTACCGAAACGGTTGCTACTCCGCCAAGGTTATTTACATAAGTAAAATAGCCATCAACGTTGTTCATGTCAACATAGTTGTTTTTGATACCAATCAAAGCCGCTTTGGCTTCTTCCGAAGCTGGGTAGTTTTCAACTATCTTTTTGTAATTTTCGAGTGATTGGTTATTCTCAGAGCGGTTGTAATAAATTAGCCCAAGTTGTAAGCGTGCTTTGCTTATGAAGTTGCTATTTGGTTGTTGGTTAATAAGTTGTTTGTAAGTTTCAATGGCTTGGTCGATGTTGCCGGTACGTTCGTGTGTGCGTGCTATTTCGTAATATGCATCATCAACAAACGAAGAGCGCTTGTATTGTTCTGTTAGTTTGTTGAGTTGGATTTTTTTCGATTCAAAATCGCGTTTTAATCCGTAGCAAAGAGCTATTTGAAACAAGGCATAATCGGGGTCGTAACTGTTAAGCTGTTGAGCTTTTGTGTAGTATTCAATAGCCTGGTCGTATTGTCGGTTTTGGAAAAAGCAATCGCCTGTTCGGTTTGCGGCATCGGCTTCAATTTTATTGTCGCGCTTGCTGTGTGAAAGGTATTTTCGGAACCAGGTCGAAGCATCGTTGTAATTTTTGTTGTGAAAATAGCTGTAGCCAATGTTGTAATAGCTTGTGCCAAATTCGGGCAGATTAAATGCTCCCGGCGTTGCTAAGAATTTCTGATACAGCTCGATAGCATTATTGTATTTTGCTGCTCTGAAATAAGATTCGGCACTCCAATAAAGAGCTTGCGCATTGTATGTTCTGTTGTAGCTCCCATGTTCAATCGATTTGTTGAACATTTCGATTGCTGCGGTGTAATGCCCGTCGTTAAAAAGTTCGAGACCCCTGAAAAGTGTAACCCTTTGGTACGACTCTTTAATTGCCGGCGTTTGGTTTTTAATTTTTTCAATCGAAGTTATGGCATCGCGATAATTGCGGGTAGTCATGTAAACTTTCACCAAATAATCGAATGCTGAATCGTTGCGTTTCGAATCGGGATATTTGGTAATGTATTGGTCGAAAGCTTTAATGGTTTCGTTGAAAGGCGAGTAGGAGAGTTCGTAGGTTAATTTTGCAAAATTAAAAAGGGCATCCTCTTCAATTTGTGGGTCGAAATCAAATTTCGATGCCTGTTCGAAAGCAACACGTGCTTTGTTTTTATCTCCGGTTTGCAGGTAGCAGTCGGCCAAATGGTAAAAGGCATTTTGTGCAAGGGCATCGTTTTTAATACTTGCTTTTTCGAAAGCTTTGATGGCATTGTTGTAGTCTTTCGACATGTAATAACAATAACCCAAACGGAAAAAGTCTTCAGGTGTCTTTTTCCCGTTTACCCCTTTGTATAAATCTAAAAATTGTATGGCATTAATGTATTTTCCTGTTTGGTAATAAGCATCGCCTACAATTTTGAGCAATTCGTTACGCTGTTCGTCGGGAGCAGCAGTAACCAGCCCTGGTCCCATTTCAATTACATCGTCGTAACGTTCTTGCAAATAGTATATTTGAATGGTGTAATAATCGATGAAGCCCGAAAATTTTCGATCGTTTTTTAGTTTTCCAAACTCATCGAGAGCAGTTTTGTAGTTGCCATCGAGGTAGTTAATGTAGCCCCAGTAGTACGATGCCGATTGAGCATATTTAGAATTGCTTTTTTTAACTTCAAAGAAGGATTGGGATGCTTCTTTCATGTTGCCGGCTTCGAAATTGCTGTAACCTTTGTAAAAGTCGAAATCTTCGCGGTCGGTTTTGGTCAGCAGCGATGCATCGACTTTTTGGAAAGTGCGGGCTGCAATCGGAAAACGTTTATTAGTGAATTGTAGTTTGGCCAGCTCGAACCAGAGTTGGTTTTCCCAAGGGCTGCCCAAGCTTTTTTCGAGGTAAGCCGAAATTTCGCTGTCGGCGGTTGGGTTGTTTTGTCGTATCAAGCACATGAGCCGGTAATAATCGAGGTCGAAGCGCGAAGGATCATTTTCGGGTGTAGTTTTTAACAAAACGGAGATCATTTCTTCGGCAGCAATAAAGTTTGCCGTGTTATATAAATCGACAGCTTTATTAAAACTAACGGGTTTTAGGCTCTCAGTTTGCGAAAATACGGTTGCCGGTAATAGTAAAGTGAAAAATAATAGCGCTTTTAAAGTGCTACGATTCAATATTTTCATAATCATTATTCTTCGATTTTGTAATGTAAAGTCTTCTAAAATTTTAAAAAGTAAAAATAACTATTTAATTGTTTTTGCTAAAATCTAAGTCAACGAGTTCTCAACAATTAACTGTTTATTATTTGTTTCTATTATCCTTTTACGTTAAAAAACTTAGTTTTGTACAACAAAATTGTGTTTTATGGAAAATGATTATTCCATTTCGATGGTAAATGCGTCGATTTTTCAACGCGAGCAGTTAGTTCTGGCTAATGTAACCTTTCAGGTTGAAAAAGGTGCTTTTGTTTATTTGGTTGGCAGGGTTGGCAGTGGAAAGTCGAGCCTGATTAAAACGTTTAATGCCGAAATACCGCTTTACATGGGCTCGGCAACAGTGGCAGGTTTTAATCTCGAAAATTTAAAAGATAAGGATGTACCCTTGTTGAGACGTAAATTGGGGGTTGTTTTTCAGGATTTTAAATTGTTGACTGATAGGAGCGTGTACCAAAATCTGTTGTTTGTTTTGAAGGCTACAGGTTGGGCCGATCAAGTTGCCATGAATGAACGCATTGATCAAATGCTTACTGAGGTATCGATGTTAAATGTTAAGCAAAAAATGCCTCACCAATTATCGGGTGGCGAGCAACAGCGCATTGTTATTGCAAGGGCTTTGCTCAATAACCCCGAAATAATTTTGGCCGATGAACCAACCGGAAACCTCGATCCGGAAACCTCGATCGAAATTATGCAACTTTTCAGAAAGATTCATGCTGAAGGGCGTACCATTGTAATGGCCACACACGATAAATTGGTAATTGACCGTTTTCCTGCTCAAACTTACATTTGTGCCGAGGGTAAGGTTAGCGAGCTAAACGAACCTATTGACTATGTGAATTTTAGAGAGTTGATGTAAGTTGTTGGTGCTTAGTTGTTCGCTTTCATTTCAGGCTTCCAGAAATTTTTGTTGCTTAGCTCACATGCTTTGATCATTTTTTCGGCATAAAGTGGCCGTGGAAAATTCTTATCAACGTTATTGGTGCCAATAGTGAAAAGCACTCCTTCGGCTTTGGCCAGTTTAATGAATTTTTCGGAAGGAATCTCGAAACGGTTGTTGATTTCGATAGCAACGTTTTTACTTTTAGCTGCTTCAATCACTTTCATCATTCTTTCGGTTGTCCAAAACTCATTGTAACGATCTTCCATTTGCGCTGGCAAGAAAGTAGGGTTTACGTATATGTCGATTGGTTCGGTGTTAATTATTTTTTCCGTAGTTGCAACCAAATAGTCCATAAATTCCTGTTCGTCATCAATCCAAGTTTCCTCCTTAATCCAAATGCGGTTTCTGCGACCCTTTGCATCGGTAAAAGTCATGGCATCGGTAAAAACATAATCGAAAAGGTTGATAGCTTCGGGCGAAAACATGTGCAGCCATTCGCGCCCTTCGGCTTGCATGCCAATATAAAATTGAGGGTACTGACGCATGTATTTAATGTATTCAGCAATTTGTTCATCGGTTTGAATGGGGAACCCAAGGCCGCAATTGGCAGCTATGCCATATTTTAATCCTTCGTTTTCTGATTTTTTAATGGCTTCTTCGATGGTTAAGTCACCCTTTAGGTGGATATGTAGATCAATGAGTTCAACATTGTTTTGTTGTTGGCAAGCACCAAACAGAAATAAAATAGCAATAATGAATAAGTACTTCATAACAGTTAGATTTTTGGTTAGAAAATTACTGCTAAAATAGTTTTAAATTGTTAAAAAGTTGATCGAGAGCCATTTTTGCTGTTGCTTTTTTCCCTTCTTTTTTGCTGGGGGCATTTGAATTGAATGAATATTCTTGATTACTCATTGTAATAGTCAAAAGGGTAGAAAAGCGGTTTTCGGTATTTTGTTGCCCTAAATCTTCATGCTCGAATTTGAAAGTATTTTGTGGGTTTTGCTGTAACATTATCTGCAAAATGCTTGTGTAATTGCTGCTGTTTAACAGTTGATTGGGGTTGTTTGGTTCTGTGTCGGTATTATTTAAACTGAGGCAGTTTTGATTCAGGTATTCAATGGCCAGTTTGGCTGCTTTTTGTTTGGCCAGTTTTTTAGTGCTTCCCTCGCTTTTAAAAGTTTGAGTTTGTTCGTTTATTGTTAGCGGAATTGAGTAATGGAATACTGGTTGGTGAGGTGTGCCCTCGTGAATGAATGACTCTTCGAGGGCAGTAATTGAATTCTCTTTTTGAACGATTTCGAGTAATTTGCCATAGTAGTTTTCCTTACTTAACGCAAGGTCTTCGATGTTTTTTACCGCTGCCGGAATGAGTGCCTTTGCAGGTTTTTTGCTTAATTTTGCGTCAATAAAATTATTGTTGAAAAAGGCTTGAACCCAGTTGTCGGCTGCTTTGTTCAAAGCATCGCGTTTGTTTTGTTCCCAAGTATAAGTTGGGGTTGAAATAATTGTTGGCGATTCGGTATAACTACCTATGTAACGTGCTAAAAAACCACCGGCAGGAGCCTCGGTAATTTCTTTTTCAATTTGCGAAAAAAATCCTTCTTTTTGTAAAAACTGAATAATTTGCGACGATGCCCCAGGGTTTTGGAGAAGTGCCATTTCAACTGCATTTTTTAGCTCGTGCGACATTTTTCCTTCGTTTGCCATTTTGAGCAAAAGATAAAAGTCGATCGATGTAAAATGTTCTTGTTTAATTCGCCATTGGCAGGCCTGCTCGAGCTCGGGACGCATTTTGCCGAGTTTGGCTCCTGCCTTGAGTATTTTTCTGAATTCGTTTATCGGAATTTCAATCAGGTTGCCATAACTCATACTGCCGGCTTTCTTTGCCAATAATTTTTGTGCTTTGCTTTCGAAGTATTCCGCTTTAACATCGCGACGGTAAGCATTGCCCGTGTTTATTTCATCGCAAAACCGATTAAGCACATCAGTTGTAAAAAAGGGTTCGGTTTTGTTTAGGTAACATTTTATTTGATAGTGGTTTACGAGGTCGGCAAATCGTCGTATTGGCGATGTAATATGGGCGTATGCCGTTTCGTTTAAGCCATAATGCCCATTTAAAACGGTTTCGTAAACTGCCGGGTTCGATAGTATTTGCAGCCGGTTGTTCAGCATTTCGAATGCATTGGCATCGGTTTGTGCAACAAGGTACTGATCCATTAAGGTTTCGCGCTTGGGTGTGGCTGCTTTCATGCTGTGATTGCGGAAAATAAATGGTATTTCTTTTTGTGCAAAAAATTTAGCAATGTTGGTGTTTGCCAAAATCATTATTTCCTGCACAATTAAATAGGCAAGCGTAGTTTCTTTTTTCTTGATTCGTTCGAGCTGACCATTTTCATTGGTAATATAGCCTTTCGTTAAATCATAAAACGCAAGTGCACCTCTATCGCGACGTTTTTGTACAAGCATTTGTGCCAATTGCGAGGCCAACGAAAGCATTCCGTAAAGCGGATCGTCGGTTAAATTATTGTTGAGTATGTTGGCCGTTTGCACATAAGTTAGTTTGCGTATTGAACGAAAACGTGCCTGATCGATTTGGAATTTTTGGGTTTCGAGTTGTTGGCTAAGTTCAATGCTGAATAACAATACAGGTTTTTCACCACTGTTGTTCAGACTTAAAAAACCTTCGGATAAAATTCGTGGTAGCATATTTTTTACGCCGGTACTCAGGTATTCCGATACTTGACGGCCGCGAGCCTTTTCAAAAAGCGGGCTGTTTGGTTCAATGCATTGGGCTAAGTCCGAAATGGCAACATCAACCTTCCAACCGCTAGGGATTTGTTCAATCCAAATAGCATCGTCAAGATCGCGAGATTCATCGCCATCAATGGTAATTCCTTCAAATAAAGTGCGTTGGTTTAGCCATTGTGGTTGGTCCTTCAATTCGTTGATAATGTTTTTAACATTAATGCTAACCGGGGTGTTCTTGTATTTCATTAAAAATAATTTTTCACAAAAATAGCTTTTTAGCCTAGCTTTCAAAATAGTTTTACTTGCATGGGCAATTAAGATAATTTTGTCTGAATAAGGTTTTTACATATCGAAAAAATTCTATCTTTGGTAGTTCGAAAATTAAACAAAAACAAAACGATGAGGAAAATTCTGAAAGCGCTGTCGTCGCCAATATTTATGGTTTTTTTGCTGGTGTTGTTGATAGTAGCCATGGCTACTGCTACTTTTATCGAAAACGATTTTGGATCAACTGTGGCCCGACTTAAAGTTTACAATGCTTTTTGGTTTGAGTTGATATTGGTATTGTTATCGGTAAATTTTTTGGCACAAATAGTACAATATAAATTGTACAAGCCAGCAAAGTTGTCGGTTTTTTTGTTCCATTTTGCATTTATTATAATGATAATTGGCGCTGGTATTACGCGCTATTTTGGCGAAGAAGGAACCATGCACATACGCGAAGGTGAGGCTTCAAATATTATTGATGTAAACGAACGGGTGTTCAAAATAAATGTTGAAAATAATGGTCAGAAAGGCAGTTTTGTTTTCAATAGTGCTTTGGAATTGAAAAGGGTCCTCAACGAAAAATTCATGTTCGAAGGCGAAGATTATTCGGTTAAGCTCTCGAAATATTACGAATCGGTATCGAAACAAGCAGTGCCCGATTCAAACGGAAGCCCTGTATTAGGTTTTATGGTTTCGGGACAAGGTTATCGGGGCTTCGATTATTTGTCTTTTGGCGATACTAAACGTTTTGGTGCGTTAAGTATTGGTTTTAATGACTTAAGCGATACGGTAAGCGGCATGCTTATTTATTTCGAAAACAATATGTTGTTATTAAAAGCCGACGATAGAGTTGTAGTAAGCCAAATGGGAGGCGAGGCCGAAACTATTGACAAGGCTGTGCCAATACCTGTTGAACCGCAAATGATTTATAATTATCGAAGCTTTAATTTTGTAATGCAGGATGTGTTGCCCAAAGCCAAAATTGTACCTTCGATGCCCGAAGTAGAATCAATGGGGCAGGGCATGAGCGCAATGGTAATTGAGCTTTCGAAAAACGAACAAACCCGCGAATTAGTTATTTTCGAAGATGAATGGAACACCAATAAATTTAAGACAGTAGAAATTGATCAGGCAAAAATATCGGTCGCTTATGGTAATCGTACCATTGAACTTCCTTTTAGCCTTTACTTGAACGATTTTGTAATTGAACGCTATCCGGGGTCGAACAGTCCTTCGTCGTTTTCGAGTTACGTTACCATTCACGAAACAGGTGAAGAACCTGTGCCATACCATATTTTTATGAATAATATTTTGAAACACCGAGGATATCGGTTTTTTCAGTCGTCGTACGATAACGATGAGCTAGGTACTATTCTCTCGGTTAACCACGATCCGATAGGAACCGGTGTAACTTATTTTGGATATTTGCTCATGTTGATAGGCATTGTGTGGTCAATGCTAAACCCAAAGTCGTTTTTCAGGCGTACCCTTGTTAATAAAAAGCTTTTACCCTTGTTCATCGCTTTCTTATTAATATTGCCCGGAATTGTATCGGCACAAAATAATGAACGCACTACCAATCAGGTTGTCGATAAGGGCCATGCCGAAAAATTTGGCCATTTGTTTGTGCAAAACTACAAAGGCCGAACAGAACCCATGTTTACCTATACATCGGAATTATTAAGGAAAATTGCACGTTCAGAAAATTTTAACGGGCTAAGCCCAACTCAGGTTTATATCGAAATGAGTATCGATCCGGCTTCGTGGATGGATGTTCCGATGATAAAGATAAGCAATAACGAGTTGCAACGATATTTGGGTTTAAGTGGAAAATATGCTGCCTACAACGATTTGGTGATAGCAAACAGGGGGTATGTGTTAAGTGAGTTGGTTAGCAGGGTTTATGCAAAACCAGCAGCTCAGCGAGATAAGTTCGATAAGGCAGTAATTAAAACCGACGAAAAAGTGAATATTTGTTTCGGTATATATACCGGCAACTTACTTAAGGTTTTACCTGTACCTGCAAACCCTGAGCCTACAAAATGGTTTTCGGCCAACGATGCAACAAAACTGGCTCAAAATAAAACCGATTCTCTAATGCTGGGAAGTATTGTTGCAGCTTATTTTAGCGAAGTAATAAAAGCTAAAACGTCGGGTAATTATAAAAATGCCGATGCTTATCTTGAAGCATTGATAAAGTATCAAAGTCAAAATGCAGGCTATCGCTTGCCTTCGGTTTTTAAAACCAAGGTTGAGATCTTTTATCAAAAACTTAATGCATTTAAAAAGCTGTTTCCGTTTTATTTTGCCTTTGGCTTGTTGTTTTTGTTTTTGCTCATTGCATTTATTGTAATTGGAAAGCAGTTGCCCAAATGGTTGTTCAATATCTTTTATTTTTCGGTTTTACTTGGTTTTACAGTGCATACTGTTGGCTTAGCTGCCCGTTGGTACATATCGGGGCATGCACCAATGAGCAACGGTTACGAGTCGATGGTTTTTATTTCGTGGGTAACAGTTTTGTCGGGTTTTATTTTTAACAAACGTTCGCAATTTGTTTTAACAGCAACAGCAGTATTGGCAGGTTTAACCTTAATGGTTGCCAACCTTAGCTTTATGGATCCCGAGGTTTCGAACCTTGTACCTGTATTACAGTCGTATTGGTTAACCATACATGTTTCGGTAATTACGGCCAGTTATGGCTTTTTGGGTTTGGGCGCATTATTGGGTACAATAGTTCAAATTTTGTTTGTGTTTGCTAATAAACAGAATAAAATACGCATTGCCGAAACGGTAAACAACATAACAGTAATAAACCACAAAACGCTAATTGTTGGTTTGTATTTGTTAACCATAGGAACATTTTTAGGTGCTGTATGGGCTAACGAATCGTGGGGCCGATATTGGGGCTGGGATCCAAAAGAAACCTGGGCACTCATATCGATGTTGGTTTATGCCATTGTAATTCATGCACGAATGGTTCCCGGAATGAAAGGCATCTTTACATTTAACTTGTTGGCATTATATGCTTTTGCATCGATTATTATGACCTATTTTGGTGTGAATTATTATTTATCGGGCTTACACTCGTATGCCGGGGGCGACCCGGTACCGGTGCCTTCGTTTGTATATTATACCGTGGCCTCGTTTGTGATGCTTTCATTGTTGGCGTCAATCCGATTCGATAAAATTTATAAACAACAAAATAAGACGAATAATACCTGACTTTTTTTGTGCTTGCTTCCCCGAAAAGTTGTATTTTGCAAAACTTTTTTCAAAAGTACTTTTATAACTCTTTCGAATTATATCGTATTTAATTTTTTTTGTATTGTAAAATATTGTTTGAAAATTAGTTAACAAGTGTATAAACAAGCTTTCGACGTAGATTTAGATGGTTCAAATATTTTAACCATGGGATTAATAAAACCAACATATCAAATAATTTTTCCTAAGCGAAACGGAAATTTTTCGAATCAATGGGACAGTTGCCTCGAGCAAATTAAATCAATATCAAACAACAACGATAAAGCCGTTACCCGTGTAAATATTTTTGTGTATTCCGAAAATCAGGCCGATTATATTGAGAAACAAAATAGGGTAAAGCAAACCTTTTTGGCTGAATTTGGCTTGAATTGTCCTCCTTTTGGCGTAGTTATGCAAGCTCCCGAAGAACCCAATCAGGTTATTTGTGAAATTGGAATGGTTAGCACAAAATCAGCAAGTGTGAGTTATGGCATGTTTCACGATATACCTTACTGCATTGTTGATGCCAATAATTACAAAGAATATTGGACAGTTGGGGCTCATGCTGTAAAGCCCGAATTGAACATTATGGCATCATCGCAGGCAGCTTTTTCTTATTTGAACGATTTGTACCAGCATTTGGGCTTAAGCCTTAACAATATTGTAAGGCAGTGGAACTATGTTGGCGAAATATTGAACAAGGAAGAAGATGGTGCCCGTTTGAGGCAACATTACCAAATGTTTAACGAAACACGTAGCGATTATTACGGCAGGTTTCGAACCCGCAATGATTTTCCCGCAGCAACAGGAATCGGAATGTTGTCTCAGGGTGTTTGTATCGATAGTTTTGCTGTTGATGGTAACAATAAACTTAAAATTATACCAGTGAGCAACCCGGTTCAAAGCGAATCGTATTGCTACGGGCAGGAAGTGTTGGTTGGTGCCCCCGATTTGGCACGCAAGCAAAATCAAGCTCCTCAGTTCGAAAGAGCTAAGTTGTTAGTGTTGAATAGCGTTTCGCGATTGATTGTTTCGGGTACCGCATCAATTATTGGTCAAAAAACAGTTGGTATTGGCGATGTTGAAGAGCAAACACGTGTTACAATCGATAATATTAAACGACTGGCAAACCCCGAACATCTGAAAACACTTTGCCCCGAAATGATAAATGTACCCGATAAATACAGTTACATAAGGGTTTATGTGAAGTTTAAAGATGATATTCAGAAGGTTCGCAATATTTGTAATTTGCATTTTGGTGATACACCTGCCACTTATGTTGTTGCCGATATTTGTCGCGACGATTTATTGGTTGAAATCGAAGCTGAATTACTATCATGAATAAAACAGTAAATACAATAATCGGGTGGAGCGTTTTTGGTATTTCGTTATTGATTTATACCCTCACACTCGAACCAACAGTAAGCTTTTGGGATTGTGGCGAATTTATCGCTTCATCGTACAAACTGCAAGTAGGTCATCCGCCGGGCGCACCTTTCTTTCAAATAATTCAGCGTATTTTTTCGTTGTTGGCGCCTAATAATGGAGCAGTTGCTTTTATGATGAACTTTTTTTCGGCTGTGGTGAGTGCTGCTACAATTATGTTCTTGTACTTAACTATTGTATTATTGGCACAGCGCTTTTCTAATGAAAAAACGCAGTCTGAAAAACCAATACTGATTTATGCCGCAGGTATAATTGGGGCCCTTACTTTTGCTTTTACCGATACATTTTGGTTCTCGGCTGTTGAAGCCGAAGCTTATGCTTTTTCATCGTTATTTACAGCGGTAGTTTTTTGGGCAATATTAAAGTGGGAGCGCGAAGCCTCCTTACCTAATGCAAACCGTTGGATTGTTCTGATCGCTTATCTTATTGGCCTGTCAATTGGTGTTCACTTGCTTAACTTATTGGCCATACCTGCAATTGCACTTATTTGGTATTTTAAAAAATATCGTCCAAGCACAAAAGGTATCATAAGCACGCTAATTATTTCGGCTTTAATTATTGTTGCTATTATGTTCGGGATGGTACAGGGAACCCCGCGCATTGCCGAAATTTTTGATGTGTTTTTTGTAAACACTTTAGGTCTGCCATTTAATAGTGGCTTGTTGTTTTTTGTTGTTTTTTTAGGTGCAGCATTGGCAGCATTAATTGTTTATTCGCACAAAACAAAAAAGGTGATGCTCAATTTGGCCTTGGTTTCGATAGCCGTTATTTACATAGGTTTTTCATCGTACACCATCATCATAATTAGGGCACAGGCAAACCCGCCAATGAATGAAAACAACCCGTCGAATGCTTATGCATTAATGAATTATTTAAACCGTACACAATACGGTAGCACGCCGGTTTTTTCGGGCTATTATTACAATGCTCCGGCCATAGCTTTAAAAGAAGGCAAACCTGTGTTTTATCCAGGTAGCGAAAAATATATTAAAGTTGAAGGCCAAACAGAATATGAATTCGATGAACGGTTCAAAACTATTTTCCCACGAATGTACAGCCAGCAAGACAACCATGTATTTGGTTATAAAAGTTGGGGAAAAGTTAGGGGACAAAAAGTTAACGTGAATGGTCAAACTGAGGTGTTGCCAACTTTTGGCGAAAATTTGCGGTATTTTTTCTCCTACCAGCTCAATCACATGTATTTCAGGTATTTTATGTGGAATTTTTCGGGGCGACAAAACGATATTCAAGGGCATGGCGATATTTTTAATGGCAATTGGTTAAGCGGAATAAGTTTTATCGATAAAGCCCGCTTGGGTCATAATGGTATTCAGCCTTCGGCAATGAGCAATCCCGAAACTACCAACCGTTATTTTATGTTGCCGTTTTTGCTTGGGCTTTTAGGTTTATTTTATCATTACAAACGCAATAAAAACGATTTTTGGGTTGTTATGCTGCTCTTTTTTATGACCGGTATTGCAATTGTTTTGTACCTGAACCAACCGCCATATCAGCCACGTGAACGCGATTATGCTTATGCCGGGTCGTTTTACACTTTTGCTATATG
Organism: Prolixibacteraceae bacterium; assembly: GCA_035380005.1. Taxonomy (GTDB): domain Bacteria; phylum Bacteroidota; class Bacteroidia; order Bacteroidales; family Prolixibacteraceae; genus Roseimarinus. Next base: position 28,244 of record DAOSWJ010000002.1, read on the forward strand.
GATTGGCTTTGGAGTGTTGGCTGTTTCGCAAATATTCGAAAAAGCACTTAAAAATAAAGCAGCAACCTTGGCTATTGTGCTTTGTTCTGCAGTGCCGGCTATTGTTTTGGCACAAAATTATAACGATCACGACAGATCGGGGCGTTACATTGTGCGCGATTTGGGCAAAAATTACCTGAACAGTTGCGAGCAAAATGCTATCCTTTTTACTTTTGGCGATAACGATACTTTTCCGCTTTGGTATGTTCAGGATGTTGAAAACGAACGCACCGATGTGCGTATTTGCAATGTAACTTTACTTAACAGCGATTGGTACATCGATCAAATGAAACGTAAAGTTTACGAGTCGGATCCATTGCCTATTTCAATGGCAAGAGAAAAATATATGCACAATGTACGAAATACTGTTTTTATTCGCGACGATATAAAAACACCTGTGGAGCTGAAAACCCTTGTAAATATTGTTCTTAGCGATAACGAACGTACAAAAGTGCAAACACAGGCAGGTAGGTCGTTCGATTTTATGCCTACACGGCAAATTAAAATAACTGTCGATAAAAATCAGGTTCTGCGCACAAATACAGTTCCAGAAGAAAAAGCCCATTTAATTGAAGATTCAATTGTTTTTTCAGTGCAAGGAAATTATTTGTCGAAAAGCGATTTGGCTATTCTCGATATGTTGGCCAATAACAATTGGGAACGTCCGGTTTATTTCGATTTAAGTGTAGTGCAAACCAGTAACATTAAGCTCGAAAAGTATTTGCAAAACGAAGGCTTTGCTTATCGGTTTCTGCCCATAAAAAGTAACTCGCTCGATAGCGCTATCGACACCGATATCCTTTACGCCAGATTGATGGAACAATTTAGTTGGGGAAACATTGGTAGCCCTAAAATTCATATTGATGATAATTTACATCGAACAACCGAAATAGTGAGGCTTAAGCGTAACTTCTTTTTATTGGCGAGTGCTTTAATTGATGAAGAAAATAATGATAAAGCCCTTAAAGTGATCGATAAAGTTTACGAAATAATGCCACTCAACCGTTATTATACTTCGTACAACGATGTGGCTTTGGCCAATGTTTATCATCAGGTAAATGCAAACAAAAAAGCTGAGCAGGTTTTGACGCAAGTAGCAGATAATGCTTTTGACAAAATTGATTTTTATCTGTCGTTGGGTAGTAATTACATTGGATATTACGAACGCGAAATGAAAGTTGAAATGAGTATGGTTAAGGAGGTTTTAAACCTTAGCCAACGAATGGATTTAATTGATTTGAAAGAAAAAATACAAACACGTCTCGATGTTGTTACATCGGCATACAAACAATAAATTAACAAACATTGATTAGACGAATTTGCTTTGGCTTATTATTTGCTATCCTACTATTTTTATAAAATTTTTTAGCTGAATCAGATTGTTTACCTCTTTTACTTTTTTTATGATCAAAAAGATTTTCAATATTGGTATTTTATTACTAGCTGTTAGTGTGCAATTGCTTCAAGCGCAAGATCGTATTGGTATATACGCTTGTGGTGTTACCATTCATGCTAAAGGAGATCCCAATGCACATTTAATGCCCCTTAAATTATCGCCCGAGGGCAAAGTGATTTTTAACTATGGTGGTGTATTTCATTATAAGAATTATTTTAAGCCCCGTTTATCGTTTGATGCTATTCAGTCGTTTCAAGCCGATTGTGCTTTGCAGTTTTCTTCGGCAACAACTGTTGCAATAGGATACGATATCATTCAGAGAGGTCCCCATCGTTTTCTTTTTGCAGTGGGGCCAGGCGTCTATATTCGCGAATCGTGGGGAAATTTGAAGGTTACCAACGTGTAAACAAGTTCAAAGTAAGCGATAACGAAAAATGGGAATATAAAATTATTCCTATTGTTCCGCATATCGAATATGCATTTTTGCCCGAGGGCAAAAGTTATGGCTTTACCATTTACGGGGTACTCGATCCCGTTGAACGGGTTTACAATTTTGGTGCAGGTATAAATTACATTTTAAAGTAAGCTTTTCCTTTTCTCTATTTTACAACAATTCTTCGATTGTATTTTCCTTTATCGGTATCGATTTGTATTGCATAAACCCCTTTGTTTATGTTGGGTACCGAAAAGATTAGTTGATTGTTTTCGATGTAGTTGTTATTGCTTATAGTAATAATTTTCCCATCGATACTTAACATCTTTACCGAAACTTGCTTTACTGGCAAGATAAAATTAATGGTTACATCTTGTCCGGTTATAACTGCCGAAGGATAAAGTACTATGTCGTTTTCAATATTTTGATCATGAATGCCTAAAGAGGTATTTTGCCAGTGCGACAATACGCCAATTTCGGTGTTTGAATTGTTACGCGCAATTACTGCAACCGAGTCGATATGGTCGATATCAGTAACTGTAGTGTTAAGTTCAAATAAGTCGCCTGCATTAACATTTCCTGCTTCAATTGTTGTGCTTTTATTCGATTTTTGGTCGAAAGCTTTAACTAATATGTTTCCCGATGTAAAAATGCCAAAACTTCCGCTTATAGAAGAAATCTCATTATCAACAGTAATTTTTTCAACTACCGACCCGGCAATGTTGGCATTATAATGAATGCCGTTAACATGGGCGGCACTCCATATTTGGTCGTAGCGCATTGTTTGACCTTTTGACAGACTTTTTAAGGGGCTCAAAACTTCAATTTCGATGTATTCGTTTGATCCAGCCGAGTATATCTCAAAATTTGCATTCTGATCGGGATGATCGGCCGATGGATCGATGTCGAAAATTTTATAGTAGCTTTGGCTGTCGCGTTCATCTACATTTGCACACCAACCTGCATCGAGGTTCATAAATGTTTTTCCGCTTTTATTGGTGTCGCTGTACCTGTGAATACCATCTTCAAGCTGGGTAATATTAAGTTTCTGATCGGCATATCGAATGCTTTTTGACGTTGAAAAATATACCGAAAAGTTTTCCATATCCTTGTCGCTATCGTGCTGAACAATTGTTTGTGTAATGTCCCAGATGCTTAGGTCACGTGTTGATGCATTCACATTCATCAGGTATTGTTCAAGTTTTACAATGGTAGAATTGTTGTAAACCGTAAACCTTCGTGCTTGTTGTAATCCTTTGGCAAGTTGGGTTTCTACTTCGCTTTCGAGATAAACAACAATTGAATCGGCCGATTGATGTTCGATATTGTAAGTGTATGGTCCCCAGCATAAGTGTGGTGGGGGAGGCCAGTTCCAAAAGCTTTGTGGTGCCGGCCAGTTTTTAAAACCACCGTAGCCCCATGCCCCCGACCAAGGCCCCCATTTGTCGCTGTCGGGGTTAAATTTTTTACCAATATTTTTAGGGTGGATTGCCATTTGTTGATCGCCCGGGAAAGCATAGCGCATAACACGCCCACCAATTTCGGGTACAATAACAAGTTCTATAAAACCATTTTCAATAATCAGGCATTCTTCCCAGCCCCAGTTATTGTAATTGTCGATGGTTAAAGTTAGTGTGCCTTCTTTTGTCGAAGCTGATACAAAAACACACGATAGCAAAAGTGTTGCAATTAGTGATAAGCAGAGTTTCATTGTTATTTGATTAAGGTTTTTATAATGTTCGTTTGTGTGTTGTCATCAATTTTTATCATATACAACCCGGGTTGATAAGCCGATTGATCCGAAATATCGATAGTGATGGTTTGTTGGCCGAATACCTGATGTTTTTGAGGTTGGCCTTTCAGTTGTCCATGCATATTATAAACCGATATTGTAATTTGTTGCTCGCTAGGGCTGTTGATGTCGATGTTAATAACACTGTTGGCCGGATTTGGATAGGCCTTGTATTTTTTATTGTTGATTATGTATTCGATATTGGTAGGTATCGAAATTCCGGGTGTTTGGTTAAACCACTGTGCACCACCGTTGGTGCCAATCCAAATGTTTCCATTTGTATCTTCTGTAATTGTGTTAATGGTATTGTTGATAAGGCCTTGGCTTTGGTCATATTTTAATATTTCGCCATTTGCCTTTATAATATTAAGCCCAATGTTTGTGCCTATCCAAATGTTTTCCTCAGTATCGGCAAAAATTGTGTTGATGTTATTGGCGAAAATCTTATCGGTTTCGGCAGTATAAACCAACCATTCACTTTTGGTTTGCATGTTTTCGTGGCGCATAACGCCATAGCTCGATCCATACCATTGTTCAACATCAAGAGGTGCAATAGCTGTAATGGTGTCTGAGCTAAGACCTGCCCATGGCGAACCGTAAGTTGATGCACCCGTAAAACCGTCAACCGAATTGTATTTTAGCCTGATAATGCCTTTGCCGTTGGTTGCAACGAATGTTGTACTGTCGAATTTATATTCCGCTAAGTCGTTTATTTTAAATTCGCTATAATCAAAGCTTTCGCCATTTGAGTCGCCTGCAGTTGTTTTGTGATCCCATTGGTTTTCGCTAAGAACATTGATGGTCGATTCGGTGCTTGCCCAGCAGTTGTGACGCCAATCAATCATAACATTCGATACCGCAGTACCAACAATATCACTGTTGTCGGGCGAGTAAGTTGTTGCCGAAACAACGCCATTGTTGTTAATTGCTAAAACAGTAAGCCCTCCATCGGTCGCTACCCACATTTTTTGGTCATTTGCTATTTGCTCAAAAGCCAGGTCGTTTACCTTGTTGTTCGATAAATGGTTATCGGTATTAATAATTTGCATATCGATGCCATTGTAGCGGGCCAGTCCGTTGTCGGTTCCAATCCATGCTACTCCATTTGGGTCGAAATGTATTGCATTTACTTTGTTGTTGGGCAAATTGGTGTTTTGGGTGGTTATTGTTGACGGAAATTCAATAACCTTTAGCAATTCGATGCCGTTACCAGTACCCAAGTTCTTCGAGTAAGCTTTGTCGGTTGGGTTGTTCCAGTGCTCATAAACGCCAAGGCTTTTTAATGAAATGCCATCATCTTCGGGGTCGTAGGTTATTCCTTCGGCCCAGTGTTCTGGGCTTGCAGCTTGCAGTAAATAATCGTCGGTGCCAGCCATGTAAGGGTGTTTGTCATCCTTTTCTTTGTTTTTATATTCTTCGAGTAAAAAGTCGTAACAAACAGCATCGATGGCAACTAAATCTTGCGAAACGAAAATTGAATTTGGATAATCGCCGTTAAACGGTACCATTTGCCATTTTTCGACGTATCCTTCCCAACTACGTCCGGCCCAAATACCATCAACAATAGTAAGTAGCGTGTTTCCACCCATTTTTTCGTGGCCTAAATAGTCAACCAAATGGCGGTAGCGGTGGGTTCCCCCGTCGGTATTGTCGTGGTCGGGCAACGAGTAGTGCATGTCGTAAGCCGATTGTTCATCGGGGTCGGCGCCATCTTGCAAAATTGAACCTTGATGGTTTTTAGCTCCAATGGTTATTCCTCCCGAATCGTGCGACTTTAAACAGGGCATATTAATGAAATAAGCTGCATCGTAATATTCCTGGGGCATACGGTACGTATATTTGCCGTCGCTAAAAAACATTTTTTTGCTGCTTGTAGGTTTCGTTCGGTAGCGGCCGTTATCGCCTTTCCCGTCAACATAGTTCACATTTGGGTAAACGGTATGACAAACATCCCAGTATAAATTGTGGAAAGTACGGAACGGATCACCAATGAATATGTCTTCCTGAGCAACGCCAACTTCTTCAATCAACTGCTTAAGCAAGGCAAGCATTAGTTCGGGAGTTGAGTCCATGCGGTCGTAATCCTTTGTCTTTTTAGTTCCGGTAACTGAACAACATGAGTTGGTTACGTTTATTTTTATGAAAATTTTTTCGCCTGACTGATAACCTGTGTTGCCTTTATTTTTGTTTGAGTTGAAGTGTTTGAAAAGCGCATCCCAGGCTTGATTGATATTATCTTTACCCGAATACTTTTTAATTGCTGTGTTAAGCATGTTTTCAACAGCTTGCGCATTGGTGTAATTGGCCCACCAATTATTAATGTTGTTTTTTACAGTGAAATTTGCATCGGTAGCATCGGGATTCCATACCCATACTACTCTTCCGGGGTGTAAGCCTTGCGGCGTGCCAATTGGATTGTTGGCATCGAAATACGACGATGAAACCAAGTTTGTGGCTTTCGCATTTTTGTTTTGTGCAAGTTCATTGATCGTAAACATTGCAATAGCAACAACAACAAAGGCTAAAGCCGAAATGTATTTTGCTGAATTAATTCTTTCCCTGAATTTTTTAAATGCAAAAAACATCCCCGACATTGATAACAGGTAAACTACAAAGCCCGACATAAAGGGTGCTGCTGCTTTCATACAAGGATATGTAGCCCTTTGTGGCTTGGGTATTACCCTAACTAAAAACCAAACGGTTGATGCAATACCCATTATTATGAAGCTGAATAATCGCCAATTATATTTTCTTTTCGACATATTTGTTATTTCTAATTGTTAAAAAAGGCTTTGTGTTTACTAGTTTGAATAAAAAACCCGAAAGTGTTACCTGTCGGGTTATTATGTTGTGAAATGGTATTATTTTTTTTCAAACCTGAAGGATGTTGTGTGAATTTGATTGTTTGAATCAACTATTAATTGTACGAAATAAATTCCTTTAATTAGCGACGAAGCATTAAAAGCCGATTCGTGTTTCCCTGCTAGTTGATACTGATCATCAAATTGGTAAACAACACTTCCGTTAACCGACACTATTCGGGTTGATACCTTACTTGTTTTTTTTAATGTGTATTGAATGTTTGCATTGTTCTCAACCGGGTTTGGGTAAACACTTAATTGGGTATCATCTGTAATTGCGAGCAATTGCGACGCTGTAAGATCATCGCGGGTAACTTTAACTAATTCTATGCCTTCGCCTGTTCCCAGGTTGCGCGAGTATTGCATGTCGGTAGGGTTGTTCCAGTGTTCGTGTACACCAAGGCTTGGTATTTCGGTACCGTCGTTTTCCGGGTCGTAAATAATTCCTTCGGGCCAGTTGGCTTTGTCGGCAGCTTGGTGCAGGTAGTCGTCCACTGCGCCGTAATGTGGAAATTCTTCGTATCCGTTAGTGCCATCGTATTCATAATACAAAATGTCGAAGCCAACCGATTCAATGGCAACCGGATCTTGCGAAATAAAAATCGACGAAGTCCAGTCGTTATTCCACGGTGCTTTTTGATATTTGTTGGGCTGGGTAACTTCCATATCGGAGCTGTAAAGAGCATCCATAAGGTAAACTAAATTTTTCCCGCCCAAAAGTTCATGTCCCATAATATCGGTTAATACACGGTACATTCCGTATTGGTTCCTGATAGGGTCGTTGTACATTTTCACTAAACCTCCATGCAAGTGTTTTGCATCTCCGCGGGTATGCGATCCAAAGTGGTTTTTGGCAAACATTGTAACACCTCCATGTTTATGCGATTTCATTGTAGGGAGGTTGATCATGTATTCCATTTCTTCGAAAATGGTGTACAGGTTATCAGTTTGTATGGCTTTTCCTGTAAGGGCGCTATTCCAGTCTCCTTCACGTAAAACTTCGCCTCGGTCGGAATAATCTATTTTAGCAGTACTGCTTTTTACAACCTGTGTGCGACCTAGAGACGATCGATCAACATCGAGGTATGTGATGTTGGGGAATTCGGTGTGCCATTTATCGTAATCGCTTTCATAAATATGTTTCATTGGGTCACCAATAACAATGTTTTCCTGAGCAACACCTACTTCATTTACCAAATGGCGTAAAACCGATGTTACCAGTTGAGGCGATGTTTCACAAATTCCGTAGTTGCTGTTGGTGGTAACCCTTTCCAAACTGTTTCTGTCGAAATTGCCTCCCCACGAACTGGTACGGTTGATTTTTAGAAAAACAATTTCGCCGGCTTTGTAGCTTACTGCTCCTTTGCCCCTTTTTTGGTTGTGGTATTTAAATATCTCATCCCAAGCTTCTTTAACACTGCTTTCGTCGGTTAATTTAGTTACAGCTGCTACAAGCATTTTGTCAACCTCGTCCTGGTTGGTATATTTATCCATGTAATATTTTGCGCCTTTGCCATATTTGTCGAGCGGGAGGTTTTCGTCGGTAGCATCGGGATTCCATACCCAAACAACCCGCCCAGGATTAATGCCCTGTGCATTACCCATTGGCGAATTTGGTTCTTCGAGAGCGGGCGCATTTAGCAAAGCTTTTTTCTCGTTAATTGTTGATATGGCAGGGATTGACAAGGCAGCAACAAAAAACAATGCCGTTAACGAAAGTTGAACAGCTTTAAACCCTTTTGGGAATCTTTTTAAAAGAATTGATGCGCCGCATATACTTGCAATGTAAATAACAAAGCTCGACATAAATGGTGCCGCGGCTCTCATGCATGGATAAGTTGCTCGTTGCGGCTTTGGAATAACTCGTATGAGGAACCATATTGTAGATAAAACTCCTATGAGAAAGAAACTGATTTTTCCTAACGATTTTTTAGTTTTGAGTTGATTAATAGAGTTTTGTAAAAACAAATTCATAATAAGTAAAAGTTTAATAGTTAGATATTTTCACCAAGGATGCGCAATTTATCTAAATTAATTCAACATACCTTGTAAATCGATGTTAAATTTTTAATGTCATTTTTATTTTTGAACGATTTAGTTTATTTTGTGTTTACTATAAATTTTAATTGTGAACTACATGGAGAAAAATCTTATTGAACGTTTTATCAGATATATAAAAGTAGAAACAACTTCCGATCCAAAGAGTGGATTACATCCGAGTACACCATCACAGCTCGAATTTGCCAAACAATTGGCTGCCGAATTGATTGAGATTGGATTGAGCGATGTTTCGGTCGATGATAATGCCTATGTGATGGCTACTTTACCATCGAATATTGAAAAAAAAGTACCTGTTGTGGGCTTTATAGCTCATGTTGATGCTAGCCCCGATTTTTCGGGTAAAAATATTCAAGCTCGCTTTGTTGAAAATTACGATGGAGGTAAAATTACACTCAATAACGATTTGGGTATTGAGCTTGATCCTGAGGTTTTTCCCGAATTGTTGAAGTATAAGGGGCAAACACTTATAACTACCGATGGAACTACTCTTTTAAGTGCCGACGATAAAGCCGGTCTAGCCGAAATTGTAACTGCTATGGAGTATTTAATCCGGCACCCCGAAATTAAACACGGCGATATTAAAGTTGGTTTTACTCCTGATGAAGAAATAGGGCAGGGTGCCGATTTTTTCGATGTTGAAAAATTTGGAGCCGATTTTGCTTACACACTCGATGGTGGCGAATTGGGCGAGCTTGAATACGAGAATTTCAATGCTGCAAGTGCAAAGGTCAAAATAAACGGAAGGATAGTGCATCCTGGCTTTGCAAAAAACAAAATGAGGAATTCGTTACTTATTGCCCAGCAGTTTTTAAACATGTTGCCTGCCAACGAAGTACCTCAGCATACCGAGGGTTTTGAGGGTTTTTATCATTTAATGGAAATGAACGGCAAAGTGGAAGAAACCAATATGGAATTCATAATCCGCGATCACAATATGGATGTTTTTATTCAACGTAAAAAGCTCTTCAATGCCATTGTCGAACATTTGAACTTGCAATATGGCGAAGGTACAGTCGAGCTCGATATGAACGATCAATATTACAATATGCTTGAACAAATAAAACCAGTGATGTATGTGGTTGATATTGCCGAAGCAGCAATGATTGAATGTGGCGTTACGCCAATAAAGAAAGCAATTCGGGGCGGAACCGACGGTGCACGTTTATCGTATATGGGGCTACCTTGCCCGAATGTATTTGCAGGTGGGCACAACTTTCACGGTAAATACGAATTTGTACCGGTACAATCGATGGTAAAAGCTGTTGAGGTGGTTTTAAAAATTGTTGAAAAAGTAAGTTTGATGTAGCTGGAAGTAAATTGAAATACAGTATTGTCCGGTAAAATTATAACTATTGGGCTAAAGCCCTTGTTAATTGGGA
>DAOSWJ010000003.1:0-35492 GCA_035380005.1 Prolixibacteraceae bacterium
GTTAGCTCATGAAATATAGTCAATTGATATGTTTTAGAATTTTTACCGGACAACAATGATTGAAATAATATGAAGCTCTCTCAAAATTGAATTGTGGGAGCTTCTTTTTTATGAACTTACACTTATCGTTAATGGAAGTTTGCGTACCTTTTTTATCCTAATTGCTTTTCATTTCATTTCCTTTCTAAAAAGTCATATTTTAATTATATATTGGTGTCTGAAAATCACAACTAATCTAATTATGATACCAGAACGCACTTTTGACCTGTTGGAAAGGAACTTAAAGCTATTTGGCCATGCCGATGCTTTAGCCGAAAAAATTGACGGAAAATGGATGAAATATTCTTTTGAAGCTTATTACAATTTATCGCGCTATTTTGCTTTGGGCTTAATAGAACTTGGTTTTGAGAAAAACGATAAGATTGCGACCATTACCAACAATCGTCCCGAGTGGAATTTTGTAGATATGGGTATGGCCATGATTGGGGTTGTACATGTTCCGGTTTACACTTCGCTTAATGCCGACGAATATAAATATGTTTTTGAGCACTCCGATTCAAAAATGGTTATTGTTGCCGATAAAAAGTTTTTTGAAAACATAAAGCCGGTATGCGACCAAATTCCCAAAATCGAACATGTTTTAACTTTTGCCAAAACCGATGTGTCGAAACATTGGCTCGAAGTAGTTGAGCTGGGCAAAAAATGTAAAGACGAAACAATAGAAAAGCTCGAAAAAATTAAAACTGAAATAAAAGCCGACGATGCAGCTTCGTTGATTTATACATCGGGAACAACAGGCACTTCGAAAGGTGTTTTGCTCTCGCACAAGAATTTGGTAAGCAACTTTTTAGCTGCAAACGATGTATTCAGGTTAGGTCCCGATGACCGCTACCTTAATATTTTACCTCTTTGCCATGTTGGTGGCCGGCTAGGCAATTATCAAACACAATATGCAGGTGCTTGCATCTATTATGCCGAAAACATGGGCACTATTGCTGCAAACCTGAAAGAAATTAAGGCTACAGGTTTTGATGCTGTTCTACGTATTCTCGAAAAAGTTTTCGACAATGTAATGGCAAAAGGACGTGGTTTGAAAGGTTTTAAAAAATGGTTGTTCTTTTGGGCTGTAGATTTGGGTTTACGATACGAACCTTTTGGCGCTAATGGACCTTTGTACGAATTAAAACATAAAATTGCCGATAAACTTATTTTTAGCAAATGGCGTGAGGCCTTGGGCGGTTGTGTGAAATTGGTTGGTTGTGGTGGCGCAAGCTTACAAACTCGTCTTGAACGTATTTTTTGGGCTGCAGGCATTAAAATTTTAAACATGTATGGCCTTACCGAAACATCTCCAATAATTACAATTAACCGACAAGATAAGGGGATGTGCAAATTAGGCACCGTTGGGGCATTAATTAAGGGTGTTGAAGTGAAAATTGACGACAATGGCGAAATACTTACCCGCGGAAATAATTTAATGTTAGGCTATTATAAAGATGAAGCACTTACCCGCGAAGTAATCGACAGCGAAGGTTGGTTCCATACCGGCGATGTTGGGCATTGGAAACAAAATAAGTATTTGTGTGTTACCGATCGCATTAAAGAAATATTCAAATTATCGAATGGCAAATTTGTGGCGCCACAGCCCATCGAAAATAAGCTTAAAGAGTCGCCCTTTATCGATCAGGTTATGGTGGTGGGCGAGCATCAGAAGTTTGCCAGCGCACTGCTAATTCCCGACTTTAAATACCTCAAGGAATGGTGTCAAAAGCAAAACAAAGTTAACGGACATAGTTTGACAGAGCTTATTAATCTTCCCGAGGTAAAGCAAGTTTATAACAACGAGATTGCCCGCTTAAATAAATCGCTTTCGGAGCCCGAACGTATTATGCGGTATCGAATTGTTACCGATGAATGGTCGCCAGCTACGGGCGAGCTTTCTGCAAGTTTGAAACTAAAGCGTAAGGTTATTGAGCAGAAATACAGTGTCTTACTCGATGAAATCTATCGCCGTTAAAAACCATAACCACAACAAAAAAGAAAATTATAATGAAGATTGTTTCAGTTGCCAGCCGAAAAGATGCAAAGGCTTTTCATAACGTAGCGCGTATCATTTATAAAAACGATCCGGTATGGGTTTGTCCAATCGATAATGAAATTGAAGCCATATTCGATTCCAAAAAGAACGTATATTTCAGTCATGGCGAAGCAATTCGTTGGCTATTGTACAACGATGAGGGACAGCTAATTGGGCGTGTTGCTGCTTTTGTCGACTATAAAATGGCACAAAAGCAAAGTCAACCAACCGGCGGAATGGGTTTCTTTGAATGCATAAACGACCAGGAAGCAGCATGCCTTTTGTTCGATACTGCACGCGATTGGCTCAAAAGCAAAGGAATGGAAGCCATGGATGGGCCGATAAATTTTGGCGAAACCGACAAATATTGGGGACTTTTGGTCGATGGCTTTACACATCCGTCGTACGAAATACCTTATAATCACCCTTATTATCAGGAGCTTTTCGAGCAGTATGGCTTTCAAACATATTATAAGCAAGAGGGTTTTCACCTCGATATAACCAAACCTCTTCCACCCAAATTCATGAAAATTGCCGAATGGGTATCCAAAAAGCCCGATTATACTTTTGAGCATTTTGAATGGAAGCAGGCCGACCGATTTGCAAACGATTTTTGCGATGTGTTTAATCAGGCCTGGGCTTCGTTTAAAGAGAATTTTGAACCGCTTGAGGTGGCTTATATCAAAAAAACACTTAATAAAGCTAAAGCCATAATCGACGAAGAATTTATTTGGTTTGCTTACAATAAGAATAAACCTATTGCCATTTATTTTATGTATCCCGATGTAAACCAGATATTTAAAAAATTGAACGGCAAGCTCGATATTGTTGCAATGCTAAAATTTCTGTATTACAAAAAACAGAAAACCATGACCCGTGCACGAGGTGTGCTAATGGGTGTAATACCACAATTCCAAGGGCTTGGTATTGAGTCGGCTTTTATTTATCATGTTTCAAAAGCCATGGAAAAACGCCCCCAATATACCGAAATTGAATTCTCGTGGGTGGCCGATTTTAATCCCAAAATGCGAAAGATATTTATTGCAGTTGGCAGTGTGCCGGCAAAACATTACATCACCTATCGGTATTTGTTCGATAGGGAAATACCATTTAAACGTTACCCAATACCTGAATAATATGAATTACGATATAATAATCATAGGGGCAGGCCTCGGAGGCCTAACTGCCGGAGCCAAACTGGCCAAAAACGGGAAAAAAATATTACTGCTTGAACAACACGATCGTCCGGGTGGATGTGCCACAACCTTCAAACGTAAGGATTTTACATTCGAAGTTGGCTTGCACGAAATGGACGGTCCTCATTCCAAGGATCTTAAAGTGAGAATATTTAAAGACCTTGGACTCGATCAAAAAGTTACTCTGCTAGATGTGCCCGAATTTTATCGCTTTGTGAACGAACGTTTCGATGTGGTAGTGCCACATAATCCCGAAGAGGCTCAAAATTTGCTTATTTCGCTTTTTCCTGAAGATGAACAGGGCATTAAAACTTACTTTTACTATTTGCTTAACTACCGTAAAGTTTTGCCACAATTGACCGAAAATCCCAATAAAAGCCTAGGCGAATTTTTGGACGAACACATTAAAAATGAAGACCTGAAGCTCATTTTGTTGGGTAATTTGGGCTATTTTCACGACAATCCGTACACCATTTCGCTCAATTACTATCTTGTGGCTCAGGGAAGTTATTATGGAGGTAATGCCAGTTTTGTAAAGGGCGGTTCACAAAAACTTTCCGATGCGTTGGTCGAAGTGATTGAAGAAAACGGCGGAACTGTATTGTTAAACCATTTGGTTAACGAAATACTTTTCGAAAACGATTTGCCTGTTGGTGTTTGCTATCAAAAGGCAAATGGGAAGACGAAGGAAAGGATTGAAGCATTTGCTCCGGAAGTTGTTGTCAACGCATCTTTACCTCTTTTAGCCAATAATTTATTACCTCAGCATTATGGCAGTAAATTGGCTGAAAGTATTGCTGATATTAAAATAGGTGCTTCGTTGTTGACTGTTTATTTTGGCTTCAAAAAACCTTTGAAGGAAATTGGGAATAAGCATTATTCAGTGTTTTTGTTCGACCCAAGCATTAAAACACAGCGCGATATTGTTACTAACAACCACTCGGGTTTTGATACCCGTGGTTTTACTTTGGTCGATTATAGTCAGGTTGATTCTGCTTTGGCTCCCAATGGAAAAAGCGTGGGAGCTGTGTGTTGTATTGATTATTTGTGCGATTGGGAAACACTCGATCGAAAAAGCTATTTGCTGAAGAAGAACGAAGTTGCCAAAGCCATTACAGCTCGCTGCGAAAAATTATTGCCGGGCTTTACCGATGCACTCGAATATGTTGAAGTGGGAACACCTTTAACAGTTAAACGTTATACGCTTAATCCCGAAGGGGCAGTGTATGGTTTCGCACAAAACCCCGGAAAAACAGCCGATTATCTGAAAGCATTGCCCGAAAATGTTTATGTCGCTTCGGCATGGGGCAAGTTTGGTGGTGGCTTTTCGGGGGCAATTTTTAGTGGTTACATGACAGCCATGGATATTATCCGAAAGCGTTAATGTGTTTAAATTAAGTGGATTATGTAATGTTCGTGGAGTAGCTGTAATTATGGGTTTATTATACCATCCTACAGTTTAATAGTTGGTTTATACGCTAAAAATGTTGAAAAAGTTTGTATTAATCAAAGCTTTTAAGCTTTAACCGTTACAGTATAAAATTATTGAACAATTCTGTGTCATTGTCTTTTTTAATCCAAACATTGCTATTTCGGGGTTTAAGCAATAATTCGTCGATGCAAATGCTTTGTCCTAAAATTTCAAGCCGGTAATTGTAATTGGGTTTAATGGTGATATTGTACTGTATTTGCTTCCAAAAATTATAATAATTGAGAGTTTGTTGTGTATTAAGCTGAATAGTGTCGATTGTTTCACTATCAGTATGTTGTTCAATTAATTGTATCTGATTTGTAATTGCTTCGTTTGACTTTGTTAGTACCCAAAACGACAGGTCGTAGTTTCCTCGAATGCCAAATTCTGATAAATTTTCATCAAAAATTGTAACATTATTCTTTTTCTCATAAAAAGCACCTTTGCCTGCAAAAGTGTTTTTCGATGATTCGGTGTCGAAGTTTAGGTACATAATTCTTTTTAGAGCAACATCTGCTTTAATGCTATCATTTCCTTTTAGTTTAGTTTTGGTTCGTTCGGCATAATCGAGCCAATTACTATGGCTTTCCTTTAGTGTATTAATATCGAGCAGGGCAAAATTGGTGTTGTTATAATTGAATAAATGTTTTGAATGTTTTATGAGCTGTTCTTCATTGGGGGAGAGCTCGTGTTCCAAATAAATGAGCAACAAGGGTTTGCTATTCATGTCGTCGAGGCGAGTTTTTTTTATGCTTGAGTCGGAAAGCAGCTGCATGCTGCTAATTTTTTGTTCGAAAGGAGTTTGTGTTTCGGAGCTCTGTATAAGCGGTATGCCTGTGTTGTATGACCATTTCATTGTTTGTTTTATTAAATGCATTGCAACCGTGTCGGAAACTTTTTGGTTGTTCAACGCATAAGAAAATGGCATTGAATAAATAGCCTGAAAGTAAGTAGTGTCGAGTTGATATTTTTGTATCAGTTCTTTTTCGTTATCATCAGGGGTGTTAAAAATCTGATTTTCCACCAATGTTCCAGAAAAGCTTTTTTGGGCGTTTGTTGCAGCATCGATTGTCCAAAACATGATTACGAACGACAAGAACAAAATTGGAAATTTAACAAAACCTTTGGCTTTCATTTTAATGAAAAGGTTATAGAAAAAAATTGCTGTATAAACTGTAAATACATAATAAAAAATCCACGAGAAACGCCCTGGAAAACTTATTCTTCCTATTTGGGGAAATAGATCGAGTAAAAATTTTAATTGAATTTTAACAGGCCAACCAATTATTTTAAAAGGAAAACACATTGAAAAAAGCAAAACCAAAAAGGCCGCCAGTAAAAAGCCGTTCATTTCTTTGTCGATATACAAACTGATGTTCTTTTTCTTGGTAAGAAGGTTGTGAAAAAATGCAAAAATCATCGAAAGGGCAAGTAGGGTGGCAGGTAAGCCCACATAGGCCCTGCCTTCGGGGCTATAGTTTAGGTTAACCAAATTATGAATTAGATTTCGAAATTCAGGAGCATTGGGCATAAAAATACTAAACGGACTTGCATGATGGGTTAAAAATGACCATGAATAATTGTTGTAAGTATTTGATCCTGATGTTATATTGTTAATTATGGCAATAGTCATTATCGGGATTAATGCTATTCCGAAAAGCAATAATAATTTTCTGTAATACTGCTTGAGGTTTCCCCATTGAATAATAAGTTCAGAAATTATAATTGTTAACAAAAATGAAGAATAAAAACCGACATAATATTTGTTGGTAAATCCTCCAATTAAGCCCGATAGAACCAGAAGTGAGCCCCATAGCCAACTTTTGTTGCTTTTTTGATACCTGATAAGCAAGTACCAGTACATAGGAATAAATGCAATGTAGGCCATTATTGGAGCTTGTTTTAAATAGGCCAACTGGGGCGACAGGAATATGACGATTAGTGAAATAATGAATGAATACCAAACAGGTAGCTTATAATGTCTGAAAATTAGAAAAAGAAAAGGGGCAGCAATTAAAAGAGATAAAAGTATCGATAAGTTGAATACAGCAACTCCTAAACCCGAAATGGGACTTATTTTGTCAATTAAGCGGCATGTACTATATAACAGCGGTTGGTTTTTTGAGTTTTGTAATTGATTGCCATAGGGATAGTTTTCGCCATTAAAAATTAATCCTTTATCGTGTTTAAGGTACCACGAAATATTAAAACAATTGTTAATGCTTTCATTACTATCAGAAAAGAGAAAGCTGTTTGGTTGCTTCAAAACCGGTTGAAAGGTTAAGAATAGAATGACGAAAATTAGCGCAATCAGACTTAAAATTGCAGGTAAATTTCTTTTCATGTTCAATTCTTTAAATGTTAGAATTATTTGTTTGAAGCGGCAAAAATTGTTACATCGTTGGCATTAATTACATTGCCACAAAGAATGATCAGTCGTTCAATCACATTTCTGAACTCCCTGATGTTTCCGGTCCAGTTTATTTTTTTCAATTCGGTAATGGCACCGTCGCTTAGTTCTTTAGGTGGTATGCCGTATTCGTTGCAAATTTGATCGATAAAGAATTTGCCCAAAATTGGAATATCATCAAGGCGTTCGTTTAACGAAGGTACTTTAATTACAATTACACTAATTCGATGATAAAGGTCTTCGCGAAACCGACCCTCTTCAATTTCTTTTTGTAGATCTTTGTTGGTAGCAGCAATTACCCTTACATTAACTTTAATTGCTTTGTCGCCGCCAACCCGGGTGATAATATTTTCTTGCAAAGCCCTAAGTACTTTTGCTTGTGCCGATAAGCTCATGTCGCCTATTTCGTCGAGGAAAAGCGTGCCGCCTTCGGCCTGTTCAAATTTTCCTTTTCGTTGTTTAATTGCCGAAGTGAAAGCTCCTTTCTCGTGTCCGAATAGTTCACTTTCAATTAATTCCGATGGTATTGCGGCGCAATTCACTTCAATAAAGGAACCTTGGGCACGGTTGCTTAAATCGTGCAAACGGCGTGCAATTAGTTCTTTGCCCGAACCGTTGGCGCCCGTAATAAGCACTTTTGCATCGGTTGGTGCCACTTTATCGGTTATATCGAGTATGTTTTTTATTGCCTCCGAACTTCCAATAATTTCATATTTCTGGCTTACTTTTTTACGAAGTGTTTTTGTTTCAGTAACAAGGTTCGATTTGTCGAGGGCATTACGTATGGTTATTAAAAGGTGGTTAAGGTCGAGTGGCTTTTCAATAAAATCGTAAGCGCCTTTTTTTATGGCTTCAACGGCTGTGTCGATGTTGCCGTGCCCCGAAATCATTACTACCGGAGTATCGGGTTGTTTTTCGGTTAAAAGTGGTAGTAGTTCCAAACCATCGGTATCGGGCATTTTAATATCGCACAATATTATATTGTATTCGTTGTTTTTGATGTGTTGTAGGGCTGCTGCTGCATTTTCGGCTAAATCGACCTGATATTTCTCGTATTCAAGTATTTCTTTTAGGGTATTTCTGATGGCCCTTTCGTCGTCAATTACCAATATTTTTGACATAATTGCTGTTTTAGGTTAACCGAACAATCAATAACTGTGTTCGGATACAAAAAAAGTAAAATTAGTTATTATAACCATATTCGCCAATGTGCAAATTAACTATTCTGCTGCAAAGCGATGGCATTATGCAAAAATAGCTTATTTTTGAACTTTCAACAGAAATGATCGCATGTTAAACCGACAACTTTACATTCAACGCAGGTCGATACTTAAAGAGACCATAAAAAAAGGTATAATTCTTTTTTTGGGCAACGAAGATTCGCCAATGAATTATCCCGATAATCCGTATCCTTTTAGGCAGCATAGTTCTTTTTTATACTATTTTGGTATAAATAGGCCTTCGTTAACAGCTTTGATCGATATTGACAACGGGCTCGAAATAATTTTTGGCGATGAATATTCGATGGACGATATTGTATGGATGGGCAACAAACCTACAATTGCCGAATTGGCCGAAAAAGTTGGTGTTTATGAGGTTTTGCCTACTGTGAAGCTTTTTACAATATTGCGCGAAGCCAACGCTGCAGGGCGAAATATCGAATTTTTGCCCCCATATCGTCCCGAAAATAAAATTAAACTGTTACGATTGTTGAACATACGCCCCGATCAGTTTAATCTTAAAGCTTCGGAGGCTTTGGTAAAAGCGGTTATTGCACAGCGCGAAATTAAATGCGAAGAAGAAATTGCTGAAATAGATAAGGCTGTAAATTGGTCGGTCGATATGCATGTGGCAGCAATGCAACATGCTCGCCCGGGCATGAAAGAAGCCGAGATTGCTGCAAAAGTAACACAAATAGCACTAGAACGAGAAGGCTATCTTTCGTTTCCTGTAATTGCAACTGTTAAAGGCGAGGTGCTTCATAATCATTATCATGGCAATGTGTTGAAAAAAGGGCAGCTCTTTTTGCTCGATTGCGGAGCCGAAACTCCAAATGGCTATGCTGGCGATTTAACCAGTACTTTTCCTGTATCGGCAAAATTTAGCCGAAAACAAGCTGAAATATACCAGCTGGTTCTCGATGCACATTATGCTGCTGTTAAAATGCTTAAGCCCGGCATTGCATTTCGCGAAGTCCATTTTGAGGCTGCCCGTGTTATTTTTGATGGTCTTAAAGCACTTGGAATTACCAAAGGCGACACAGCCGAGGCTGTTGCCGAAGGGGCACATGCCATGTTTTTTCCAACCGGTTTGGGGCACATGATGGGCCTCGATGTACACGATATGGAAGATTTGGGCGAATTGAATGTTGGCTACAATCCAGGAGAAACAAAGAGCACGCTGTTTGGTTTGAAATCGCTGCGATTGGCCAAAGAATTAAAAACAGGTCATGTGCTTACTGTTGAGCCCGGTATTTATTTCATTCCAGAATTAATAAAAATGTGGAAAGCCGAAAAACGTTTTGAGCAATTTATTAATTACAATGCTTTACGCCCATATATGAGTTTTGGTGGTGTGCGCATTGAGCAAGACTACCTAATAACCCGTAAAAGTTCACGTTTGCTTGGTCGAAAAAAACCAATGGAGATAGCTGAAATCGAATCAATTCGATCTTAGTTTTTTTCAAGCATAGGTTCAAGTATCATATACAGTTCAGCACGTTGCGAGTAACTCATGTTATTGATACGTGCTCTGTGTGACCCGTCGGGTACAACAAAACGAAAGGCTTTGCATTTTTTCTTTGGTACAATACCCCCTGCTGTCCATGGGTCGTTTTCACCGTAAATCAGAATCATGTTTTCGCCACCCTTTTGAATTGTTTTCTCAATAAATTTTGATGTTTTTTTCGAATATTTTTGCAAAGGTTCGCCCGAAAGGAATACTTCGGGGATATAGCCTTTTGCACTTTGAATGCTAAGATTATCGCTCAATGATTGGGTGTTGTATCCGTAATACCCAAATTCTTTAACTGCTTGAATGAAAAACGCTTTTATTGGCTCGGTGCCTTCAATTGAAAAATAATCGGGGCCACTAACACTTATTAAGTGGTTAAAAAGAGTTCTGTAATCAACTGTGTCTGCCGGAATTTTATCACAATCGGATCCCCACTGCCAAAATGCAAATGAGTATTCGAGAACACAATAATCGAGAACGGCTTCATTAGTTATAGAGTAGGTGTAATTTTGGGCTTCAATGGTACTGTCGAGCAGTGGTTGAATGAGTTCGCGGTTTTCAAGCACGTTTAATTGGAAATCGAGGACTTTTTGGCGGCAAATTTCATTGCCGGCCTTGTTAGCAATAAATTCCTGCATGCGCTTATCTTCAACAGCAAAGTTTACGGGAGCCACATAAGGAATCCAAACATCAACAGCATTTGGATAAAATGCTTTAAAAGCAATAGTATTTTGGCCGCCTTTACTAATACCTGTGGCAACCCACTTGTTATTGTTATTATAAATTTTTTTAAAAAGTTGCTGTATTTTGTACAAATCGTGGCAGGCATTTTCAATTGTAAGGTAATCCCAATTGTTGTTTTCGGGTATCGATTTGCCAAAGTAACGGTGTTCAACCACAATTTGATTGGCTTGCAGTATTTCGCTCAGTTCGTTAATGTAGCTGCTTTTGCCGGCATAGTCGGCTTTGTAGCCTTCGGTTACAAAAATTACAGGGCTGTATTTGTTAAAGTCGGACAAGAATACTCTTTGCGAAAATTTACCTGCTGCAGGGTTGCTGTGATCGAGTTGTTGTTCGATCATAATTTCGTAAGCTTCGGTAAAAAACTGGTGGTTAACGATTTTTGTAACGCTAATTACTCCCGGTAATTGTTCAATGCGCGATTTTAGTTCGCTGCTTTGTGCCAATATTGCCGATTCCGCAAACAGCAACATGGCAACTGCTAGCATAAATTTGCTTATAAAGTGTTTCATCCGAATGTTTTTTTAATAATGCTACAAGTTATAAAAAAACTTAAAATATCAATAAAAAACCCTGCTAAATTAAATATTCAGCAGGGTAGAATGTGTTTGATAAAATTGGTTTATTGAATTGATTAGTTGACTTTTTATTTAGAATCGATAAAAGCTCTAAAAGCATCGAGGTTGGTAAGTTTGTTAATGTCGTTGTTTTTAAGGTTTAGTTCAAATTCGTTTTCAAAATAGTGAACAAGTAATTTGTGGTCGTATTCATCGAGATATAAATCGTCGAGCGATTCGGCTTTTTTAATGTATTTTGGCTTAACGCCCACGTTGCGAAGTACTTTGTAAAGCTTTTTTTCGTGCGTGTTTACCGTGTTGTTCCTCATAGATGTATGTTTAATATTGAGTTCAAATTTTGAAAAAAATATCGAATTGTTCAAATATTTGAGATTATTTTTGAATATTGCTCCGGTCTTTAGTTGTTAATAATCTGATTTTGTGTTTATTGTATTAATGAAAGGTTTTTGCCGATACGGATAAAAGCATCTACGGCTTTTTCAATCTGGGCAATTGTGTGTGCTGCCGAAAGTTGAACCCTTATTCGGGCTTTTCCTTGTGGTACTACCGGATACACAAAGCCGATAACGTAAATACCTTCATTTAAAAGCATATCGGCAAACTTAACGGCCAAAGGAGCATCGTAAATCATTACGGGAACAATTGCGGTATTGCCCGGTACCAAGTCGAAGCCGGCCGCCTCCATTCGTTGTCTAAAAAGATTGGCGTTCTTCATGGTTCGCTCTCGCAATTCAGTCGATTTTGAAAGTAAGTCGAGCACTTTAAGGCTTGCCCCTACAGTGGCCGGCGACAATGTGTTTGAAAATAAGTATGGTCGCGAACGTTGGCGTAACATGTCAATAATTTCTTTGCGCCCTGAAGTAAACCCTCCATTTCCGCCGCCTAATGCTTTCCCAAATGTCGATGTAATAATATCTACACGGTTCAAAACCTCGCAATGTTCGTGGGTGCCTCGTCCGTGAGCTCCAATGTAGCCTGTAGCGTGACTATCGTCAACCATTACAAGGGCATCATATTTATCGGCTAAATTGCAAATGTCGTTCAGTTTAGCAATATCGCCATCCATAGAGAAAACACCGTCGGTTACAATTAATCGGTAAGTAGCTGTTTGGCTTTCGATAAGGCACTTTTCCAAATCGTCCATGTTTGAGTGTTGGTATCTGAAACGTTGAGCTTTACAAAGCCTTACCCCATCGATAATTGATGCATGGTTCAGTTCGTCGGAAATAATTGCACTGTCGGAATCGAGTAAGGGCTCAAAAACGCCGCCGTTGGCATCGAATGCTGCACAATATAAAATGGTGTCGTCGGTACCTAAAAATTCCGATACTTTTTTTTCCAATTCTTTATGAATGGCTTGAGTTCCGCATATAAACCTAACGCTCGATAAGCCAAAGCCCCATTCTTTAAGTGTATCGATAGCTGCATTCACAACTTCGGGGTGGTTGGCCAAACCTAAATAGTTATTTGCACAAAAGTTCAATACTTGTTGCTTGTGGTTTACTTCAATTTGAGCACCTTGCGGGCTTGTAATTATTCGTTCGGTTTTGTACAAACCCTGTTCTTTGAGTGTTTCGAGTTTTTTGCTGAGATCGGATTTCATTTTGCTGTACATAACTGAATTTTTTAAGATTGTTCAATGTTTAATGAAAAACTGAAAGTACTGCCTTTCCCGGGTGTGCTCTCGGCCCAAATGCGGCCTTTGTTAAGCATTGTAAATTCGTAGCACAATACCAGGCCAAAACCTGTGCCTTTTTCGCCGTGAGTGCCGGGCTTCGATTTAAAATTTTCAATTTTGAATAAGTTCTTTAAATTCTCTTCATTTATACCAATGCCTTTGTCGATTACCGAAATAATTATTTCATTATTGGTTTTTTGTGAAACTACTTTGATTTCTTGCTCGGGGCTTGAATATTTAATGGCATTGGTTAATAAGTTCCTTAGTACAGTACTTATGGTATTAAAATCGAAATATGCAACATGCTCGGGTTTGCACTCAAACAAAAGTTTTTGGCTTTTTTTTTCGGCCAATATCAAACACGATTTGTTTACATTTTCGAAAAGTCCATGAATAGGGTAGTGTTTTTGATTTATTTCGATGCGGTTTGTTTGTGTGCGAGCCCATGATAATAGGTTGTTTAATAGTTCAATGGCATGCGATGACGATTTGCGGAGATTGGTGATGAATTTTTCAAGTTTCTCGGGGGGCATGTTTTTATATTCTGCTTCGAGGTATTCTAATAGTTGGTTAATTGAGCTCATTGGGTTATTTAAATCGTGCCCGATAATTGAAAAGAAACGGTCTTTCGAGGCGTTGGATTCTTCAAGCATTTTGTTTTGTTGCTCAATTTGTTGTTTTTGCCTTTCGATTTTTGCAGTGCGTTCTTTAACTTTATTTTCGAGTAATATTTTGGCTTTGTGCAAAGAGCGATAACGTAAGCTGAATGCATATGCAATGCTAAAGATCAATAGTGAAATTAAAGCAATTTTGAATAACAAAGTTTGATAAAAAGCCGGTTCAATAACTATTTTTATGCTTGAAATGCTTTTTGACTCAATGCCGTCGCGATTGCGCGATTTCACTTTTAAATAATATGTGCCCGGGTTTAAGTTGGTGTATTGTGCAAAATTTTTGGAATAAGGCGTATAAATCCAGTTTTTGTCAAAACCTTCGAGTTGGTAGTAGTAACAGTTTAAAAACGAGGGCGAAAAGTCCATCGAAGAAAAATAAACGGTAAATAGTTTTTGTTTCGATTTAATATAGATTGGTGGGCTTGTTTCGATATTCTTCTCATAGAATTCATTGTTTGAGAAGGGGACTTCTTCGCCCATAACCGATAAACCGGTAAATACAACTTGGTTCATGGTTGTGTCGATGAGTAAATGTGTTGGGTCGAAATAATTAACTCCAAATTGAGTGCCTGCATACATCGCATTCTCAGTGCTGTCGTAAAATGATGAAGACTTATTTATTTGGTTGTTTAGCAGTCCGTTATGGGTGTAAAGTTTTACCGGATTTTGAAAGGTTGAGTCGGTTACAGTTATACCTGTTTGGGTGAAAAACCAGTATTTCTTATCCTTGTCGATAAGCACGCTTTGTATGATATCAGATGATAAACCGTTTTCCTGATTGATTATTTCAGATTTGTTGTTTTTAATGTTGTAACGAATGGTACCACCACCCGAAGTTGATATCCAAAGTATATTTTCATTTTCAATTGACAGATCGTTGATGCGCGCATTGGGGAATATTTCGGGTTTTTCGGTAGTTGAAAATTTTAGCGTTAAACTGTCGGTTTCAATATTTAAACAGTATAGGCCAATCCCAATATTTGCAATCCAAAGTAACGAGTCGGTAAGCTCTAAATCGAATATAGTATTGCGGTATTGGTCGCTGGTGTCAAAATCGATGGTTGATATTTTGTGAGTTTTTTTATCAACTTTTTTGAGGCCACTGCCCCAAGTACCGCACCAAATGTGTTTGTCGGTTTCGGCAATTGCAAAAACAGCGCTCCAGTCGGTCCAGTCAAAGTCAATGTGTTTGAATTCTTCTGTTTCGGGGTTAAATTTTGCAATAAATTGACCATCGGTACCAACCCAAACCATACCCTCCGAGTCGATGTGTATGCAAAGCAGGAAGTTGGTTTTCAGTCCTTTGCAGTTATTGGTTGAGTATTGTTTGCAACTATTATCATTTTTGTTGTATTTTAAGAGGCCATTTCCACGGCTGGCTATCCAAATGTTTCCCAATTTGTCTTTGGCAAATGATTGAGCATCAAAATTTTCGGGTGTAGTGCTGATGTTTTTGACCAAGTCGAGTTGTTTAAACATTTGTTTGTTCAGGTTCAGCAACGAAAAACCATTGTTGCGATAGGCTACATAAAGTTTATTTTTTGAATCGATGTATAATGAATTGATTGCATTCGATTGAATCGATGATTTTTGAGACAGATTTTTTAAGTAATGCGTTACGATTTCAAACTTGTTATTTAGCTTGTATAAGCCTTGTTCCCAACAGCCAATAAAAATATTATCTTGTTCGTCGTTAATCATATACGATATTGAGGCATTGTTTAAAAAAGTTTCATCTTTAAAAAGCCTTAGTGTATTGGAATTGGGGTTTGCTACGTAAAAGCGTCCGGTCCATGTACAAGTTATTATACGTCCGTTGTTCAGTTCTATAATTCCACGTGTTGGCCCTAGTGCGGTTGGTGACTTATGTTGATTTTCGGGTGAATAGAACGATATTTCTTTTGATAACCCGTCTATTCGGTAAATACCGTTGCTTTCATAGTCAAAGCCTATCCAGATATTGTTGTTCGAATCGCAAAAAAGTGTTCTAATATTGGTGTTGTGTTCATCGTTGGGGTTTAGTTGGTAGTGAACAAACTCATTGTTTATTTTCGAGTAACTGTATATTCCATCACCAATTGTTCCAATCCATATTAAGCCGTTTTTATCTTGAATAATTGATGATATATTTCTTCCTGCGAATTTATTATTTGAACTATTTTTTGATGAATAATGAATGAATAGGTCATTTTCTCTGTCGAAAACATTAAGGCCACCATCGATAGTGCCAATCCACAAATCACCGTCATTGTCAACTAATAATGATTTTATGAAATTGCTTGAAATTGAATTTGAATCGAGTGGGTTGTGAGTATAAGTTTTGGTCGAATAGCCATCGAGGCGGTTGAGACCATTATTGGTGCCAACCCAAATGTACCCGTAATTATCGCGAACAACCGTTTCAACTATGTTATTGGTTAGTTTGTTGTTTTCTTTATTAAAGCTCACAAATTCGTTGTTGATGCCTAAACAAAGATTACAAGTCGAAATAATTGCTAATATTAATAAGGTTCTATAAAGCATGTATTTGCATATTCATTTTTTAATGATTCAAGCCCTTTAAAAAACGGTTTTGAAGGTAATAAATCTGTATTTGAAATACAATTTTGGTGTTATGTTTTAATTTTATAAAAAGATAGTTCAAAATTATTACAAATCTATATCTTGTTTAATATTTTTGCAATTGATTGTTTTATTTATTTATTGTTAATGCATTATGTTTGTTAACAAATTTAGTGGTTTGAAAAAAACCTTAGGCCCAGGTATTTTAATGGCTGGTGCTGCTATTGGTGTTTCTCATTTGGTGCAATCGACCCGAGCCGGAGCCGATTATGGTTTTTCGCTGTGGTGGGTATTGGTGTTGGCTTGTGCCACTAAATATCCTTTTTTGGAGTTTGGTTCACGTTATGCTGCTGCTAGTGGCGAGAATTTGCTCGATGGGTATAAGAAATTGGGCAAAGGTGCATTTCCGGTTTATGCTTCAATTACAATTCTTACCATGTTTATTATTTTAGCTTCGTTAACTTTGGTTACAGCTGGTATGGCCGAAAACCTTTTTGACCTGAATTTATCATTGTTAAATTGGTCGGTAATTATTTTAACTAGTTGTATTTTATTGGTAATATTTGGTAAGTTCTCCGGTATCGATAAAGCAATGAAAATAATCATGACTGTATTGTTATTACTCACAGTTTTGGCTGTTGCAATGGTATTTCGTACCAATTTACCTTCTCAGGCATTGGCATTGTCGCCTCCAAGCTATATAACTACAGCTGGCATTGCCTTTATTATTGCTTTTATGGGCTGGATGCCCATTCCGATCGATGCTTCGGTATGGCAGTCGATTTGGGCACGCGAAAGATTTAAGGAAACTGGTTATCAACCAACAGTAAAGCAAGCTTTGGCCGATTTTAAAATTGGCTTTTACGGTTCGGCTTTAATAGGGGCTTTCTTTTTCCTTCTGGGTTATTTTGTGATGTTTGGCAAGGGCAGTTCGTTCCCATCTGGAAGTGTAGCATTTTCGGCAAGCTTAATTGAAATGTACGGTCAGGCACTTGGCAACTGGAGCAGGCCGTTTATTGCTTTGGCTGCTTTTGTGGCAATGTACAGTACTACGTTAGCTGTTGTTGATATTTATCCGCGTGTGATGATGGAGTTGGCCAATTCGCACACACGGTTCAAACATAAAACCGAATTAGTTCCACAAAAAGCAAAAATGATTTATTGGGTGTTTTTATTTACAGTACCTGTATTGGCTATGGTAATTCTTTACTTCTTTAATGGTGGTTTTACTCGGTTAATTGATTTTGCTGTTGCATTGTCATTTCTTTCGTCGCCGGTAATTGCTTATTATAATATCAGGTTGTTAACCAGTAAATATACTCCCAAAAATGCGCAACCCCGAAAATGGTACCTTGTTATTAGTTGGTCATTCTTAATATTTTTGATTTTATTTTCGTTATTGTACATTTATTGGACTTTTATGCGATGATTTTTCACATCAAAAATATGGTTTGCAAGCGCTGCGTTATGGTGGTGAATAATGAGTTGGAAAAGCTCGGCCTTCATCCTGTTTCGGTAGAATTGGGCGAAGTCGTTTTGAGCGAAGAGCTGAGCGATATTCAAAAAGACCAAGTGAAAACAGCGCTCGAAAAAGTGGGTTTCGAACTGATTGACAACCGCAAAAGCCAGTTGATTGAACGGGTGAAAACTCTGATCATCGAATTGGTGCACAGGCAAAACAATCAACTGAACACAAACCTTTCCAACTACCTGAGCCAACAATTGGGGCACGATTACTCCGGCATCAGCACCCTGTTTTCGGAGGTAGAGGGCACCACCATCGAAAAATTCTACATTGCCCAAAAAATCGAACGGGTAAAAGAGCTTCTGGTTTACGATGAATTGTCGCTCAGCGAAATCGCATTTTTGCTCAACTATTCGAGTGTAGCTCATTTAAGCACACAATTCAAAAAAATTACCGGACTTACGCCCAGTCATTTCAAACAAATTGGTGTTGTAAAGCGCAAACCGCTCGACGAGCTTTGAAAATGATACAAAACATATCGAAAATTGTATAACGCATCATTTGTTCCTTTGCCCCAACTTTGCAAAAAAAAAGGAATACATGGATCACAATTCAAATAAATTCAAGCCTGCTGCACCCGGCAAAAACTTCAAAATGGGTGCAAAACCTTCGATGATAATGACCCCCGCCAATGGTAATCACCTTAAAATCGACACAGCAAAATTGGCGCAAACACCTGTGCAAACCGAGCGGGTGAAAAGCGAGCAAGCCAAGGGAACCAAGCCCGTGAAAGCAACCTTTCCGGTGTTGCAAATGAGTTGTGCCTCGTGCGCGGCCAACATCGAACGCATAATTGGGACCCAAGAAGGTGTGCTGAATGCGTCGATCAATTTTGCAGCCGCTACGGTTCAAGTTGAATATTTGCCAACCCTTATTCAACCCTCGGAATTTCAGAAGGCTGTTCAAGCAGGCGGCTACGATTTGATTGTTGAAGAAAAAGCCAAACAACAAGATTCGCTCGACGAATTGCATCGCAAACAGCTTAAACTACTGAAACATAGAACAATTGGAGCGTTGATTTTGGCAGTTCCAGTGGTTGTTATAGGTATGTTTTTCATGAATATGCCTTACGCCAATTGGGTAGTGTGGCTGTTGACAACGCCCGTTTTGCTATTTTTTGGACGCAGTTTTTATGTGAATGCGTGGAAACAAGCCTGCCACCGCACGGCCAACATGGACACACTGGTGGCGCTTAGCACAGGCGTTGCGTATTTATTCAGTGTATTCAACATGTTATTTCCCAACTATTGGCACAGCAGGGGCTTGCATGCCCATGTGTATTTCGAAGCTGCGGCTGTGATCGTTGCCTTCATTTTGTTGGGAAAATTACTCGAGGAAAAGGCTAAAGGCAATACTTCGGCGGCTATTAAAAAGCTGATGGGATTGCAGCCCAAGCACGTAACTGTAATACAAACAGACGGTTCGCACGCCGAAATCGATATTGAAAACGTGCAAAAAGGCAACACCGTTATGGTAAAGCCTGGCGAGCGCATTGCTGTTGATGGCGAAGTGCTCGAAGGCAGCTCGTATGTTGACGAAAGCATGCTCAGCGGCGAACCTGTGCCCGTGTTGAAACAAGCGGGCGATAAAGTTTTTGCCGGAACAGTGAACCAGAAAGGCAGTTTCCGCTTCAGCGTATCGAAAGTGGGCGCCGAAACTTTGTTGGCGCAAATCATTCGCACTGTGCAGGATGCGCAAGGCAGTAAAGCGCCAGTGCAAAAGCTGGTTGATAAAATTGCGGCGGTGTTTGTGCCCGTGGTGATGGGTATTGCGCTGCTAGCTTTTGTGCTTTGGTTGGTTCTGGGCGGCGAAAATGGTTTCACCCAAGGATTGTTGGCCATGGTTACGGTGTTGGTTATTGCTTGTCCGTGCGCCTTGGGTTTAGCAACTCCAACTGCCATTATGGTTGGGGTAGGCAAGGGTGCTGAAAACGGAATTCTGATCAAAGATGCGCAGAGCCTCGAGTTGGCCAAAAAGGTTGATGTCGTGGTACTCGACAAAACAGGAACCATTACCCAAGGAAAACCAGTGGTGACGAACATGGAATGGAACAATTACGAAGCTGAGCTGAAATCAATTTTGCTCTCCATTGAAAAGCAATCGGAACACCCGCTGGCCGAAGCGCTTGTTTCAAAGTTGAACGGCGAAGAAACAGTTCGCGTGCAGAATTTTGAAAGCATAACGGGCAAAGGCGCCAAAGCCCACTACTTAGGGCAAACGTATTGGGTGGGCAACCAGGCATTGATGACTGAAAACAACATCGTCATGGACGAAACGCTGGCAGAAAAGGCCGTGCTTTGGAGCCGCGAATCGAAAACAGTGATTTGCTTTGCTAATAGTGAAAAGGTTTTGGCTGTAATCGCCCTTGCCGATCCAATTAAACTGACATCGAAAGAAGCCATTTCGAAATTGAAACAATTGGGCATTGCGGTTTACATGCTCACCGGCGACAATACAACTACTGCCCAAGCTATTGCGCACGAGGCCGGAATCACGGGTTTCGAATCCGAAGTGCTGCCCCAACAAAAGGCTGAATTTGTGAAGCATTTGCAAGCGCAAGGCAAAACCGTAGCCATGGTGGGTGACGGCATTAACGACAGCACCGCTTTGGCGCAGGCCGATGTGAGCATTGCTATGGGCCATGGCAGCGACATTGCCATGGATGTAGCCGCCATGACCATCATTTCGTCCGACCTGAACAAAATTCCGCAAGCCATTCGCTTGTCGAAACAAACGGTAAAAACCATTCGCCAAAACTTGTTCTGGGCATTCATTTACAATGTGATCGGAATTCCGTTGGCGGCCGGAGTACTGTATCCGTTTACGGGCTTTTTGTTGAATCCCATGATCGCTGGAGCCGCCATGGCTCTAAGCAGTGTAAGCGTGGTGAGCAATAGTTTGAGGTTGCGGATGAGCTAAACTGTATTTGAGACATAAAATGAATTAAGCATTTTTCTTGTGTTCCTCGTTATGCTTTACCGAAATGTTTTTTTGTAATATTACTGAATTTGGAATGGTAATACGTTCGCCATTATTTGTTTTCAGGTGTACGAAAAAAAACGTGATATCGTCGATATGGCCTTCAATAATGAAATCTTTTTCGAGCACCTGAATATAATCGCCCAATTTCATAGGGTGGTTAAAGTACAAAATAAAACCGGCAGTAATGTTCGAAAGTATCGACCATTGTGCAAAAAAAGCAACTCCGATAATGGTTAATACCGATGAAATAAAAAGTACAAACTTTTCTTTTTCGATGCCCCAAATACCAAGTAACGCAATTACTGCACTGGTGAGCAAAAAGAAATTGAGGATTTTTATGGTCATTCGCCTGCGTTGTAAGCTAAAATGAAACTTTTTAAGTGCCTTGTTGATCGAGTGTTTTGTAATAAAACGGATAAGCAACAAAGTAATCAATACAACTGCCGTGTAAATTAACTGGTTTCGATACATATTCATGCTTCTAATGAAATTTTATGGCTTAAAGTCGTTGTTATAAGTGAGTTTAATAACTTGAGGTACAATGTTCTCCGATTTTACCATCAGCAAATAAATACCCTTGTGCAATTTGTCCTGATCGAATTCAATTTTGTGGTTTTGCTGTTTGCTTATATCGCTAATAATTTGCTGAATTAAAACACCATTTGTTGAATAAAGTTCGAAATAAACTTTGCCCGTTAGTTCTTTATTAATGTCGATGTAAAGTTTATCGCTGAAAGGGTTTGGATAAACGCGCATCGATAAATTATTGCTGTATGTTGCAATAGCATTCGATGGTTTAATAGTAATTTGAACATCGTCGGTGCTGCTTGAAATACCATCACTCACTTGTAGTCTTAGTGTGTACAAACCTGATTTGTCGGGTCTGAAAGTTGGATTTTGAATTGCATAGTTATTAAGTGTTGCCGAGCTACCTTCGGGTTTCGTTACAAAAGTCCAAAGGTAGGTGAGCGGATTTCCTTCAGGGTCGTACGAACCGCTCCCATCGAGCTGAACTGTTTTGTTGGCATCGAGCTGTTGATTATTGCCGGCTTCGGCTACAGGTGCTGTATTTGAAAAGGCTGTAATAATTACCTGTTCTATGTTGCTGTTCTTTTCACCATCGTTAACCTGCAACGTTATAATGTATTCACCTTGTATGTCGGCAATAAAAGTAGGCGACTTGGCCGTAGTATTCGATAGTTGCGCTGAACTGCCGGCAGGTTTCGAAAGCATGGTCCATAAATAATTCAAATTGCGTTCTTCGGGATCGAACGATTGTTCGCCAGAAAGTTGAACCAGTTCGCCTGTGTAAACTTGTTGGTTTTCGCCTGCATTTGCAACCGGCTCGAGGTTACCTGCTATTGTAATTTTAACAGTGTCGCTTATGCTTGTTAATTCGCCGTCAGAAACAAGCAATTCTATTAGGTAAATTCCTTCGGCTATGGCCGAAAGTGTTGTTTGTGGGTGGTTTTGGTTGATAATCAGAGCTTCGCTTCCTTGAGGTGCTGATGCGATTTTCCAAGTGTAGGTTAAATCGTTTCCTTCGGGGTCGTATGAGCGGTTACCGTTAAGCGAAATAATGTCACCCACAATTACTGTTTGGTCGTTACCGGCATTGGCTATTGGTGCCATGTTGCCAATGTTTATTGTTAAAATAGCTGCTTCACTATTGTTTACTCCGTTGTTAACTGTAAGCGAAATTCTGTATTCGCCAAACATATCGGGTGTGAAACTTGGTTGGGCAGAGTAGGGGTTTGTTAAACTACTTTGGCTGTTTTGTGGTTTCGATACCATTGTCCAAAGGAAGTTTAAAGGCCTGCCGTCGGCTGAATAGCTTGCTGTTCCGCTAAGTGATACTTGGTTGTAAATTATGAATTGTTCGGGTGCCGTAATTTGAGCAACTGGAGTTGTGCTTTCGCCGCTTATTGTTCCGTATTCTATAAAAAGCTTGGGTGCATCGGCAGGACTGCCATCGTAAGCATGTGCTACACGGCTTCCGCTTCCTTTTATTACAAAAGCCATTGCATTGCCTTGTTCCCATTCGTTGCGGTCAATAATTTGCTGAACTAATTCACTTAAATCAGGTGTTTGTTGCTTAATTGACGATTCGTTAGCTGTAAGCCATGCCTCGGGTTGCCAGTTAACGCTACTGTTGGTTAGTGGGCGTGTACTTATTAAGTTGTTTGTATTGAAACTTTGGGCATTAATGCTGTTTTCGGCAAAGATATCCAAATTGGCTTGGTCGCTGGTAGCTTCGTCGGTGGTAAAGCGCAGGTAAGCTTTTTTGATGCTTGTGCCTTGAGCAATTTGAATGTTTTGAAACCTGATTCCTACAATTTGCTCACCACCCGGATTGGGGTCGTAACAGAGTTCAAGATCGGTACTGTTGGTCCATATTTGCTGGCTGAAAATGTTTTCTTCGGCATCGTCGCTGGCTTCACTAACGCTTTTTTCAACTGTTGATGTAAGTATGTATGGAGTAACTTCGACAAATACGGTAGCTTCCGATTGATTACTGTAATCGGTAATTCGGTATTTAAAACTGTCGTTACCTGTAAAACCATTATTGGGCAGGTAAGTTGCTATTTGGTTGTTGTTTAAAACAATGGTTCCATTCGCAGGTGTTTGTGTTATATCAATGTTCCAATGGCTACGTTCATTGTCGTTATCGATATCGTTGTTTAAAATATCGATATTGATGTTGAAGTTTTCGTTGGTTTGAACTGCGTCGTTAACTGCAACAGCCGGAGTGTTTGCAAAAACTTCAATCTTAAAGCTTGTTTGAGCCGAAACACCTGTTTGATCGGTTACTGCGAGTTTAAATTCAAAAGTACCTGTTTCGGTTGGTGTGCCAATAATTGTTCCCTTTGAGCCGTTTAGGTTTAAGCCTTCGGGTAACAACCCGTTTTCGATATTCCAAATAAAAGGTGCAATTCCGCCGCTTACATCAAACTGATGATTGAATGGTACACCAATAGTTGCGTTTGATAAAATGTAGTTCTCAATTGAAATGCCAGCAGGTACAGCCATCCAGTTGGCCGGGTCGTTTGCATAAGCATTTATGTCGATTCTTTGTAATACATTTCCATTTCCATCGGCATCGGGCCAGGGGCTTTTGTCGTTGAACCTGACAGCTTCTGTAATTATGTAAGGAATTATCAACGAGTCGTTGTCGTTGTAATAAGTTGGAGCCGGTTTTTTGATTTCCAAACGTTCACCGGCATTATTCAGTTTGCCGGCAAAATTGAAAATTTGCACCGATTCATCAATTCCTTTCATTAACCTGAAGTCTTCGCTGTTTATTGCAGGTTCGACTAAATAGATCGATTGGCCGGCAGCAAGAGTGGTTTGTGGTGCAAAGTTGAAATCGACTCCCGATATACGCCACGAGCGCGCAAGTGTGTCGTTATAAAGTTGAATAGTATTGTCGGAAATATTTGTAAGTTGTAAATATTCAAAATGATTGTCGAGGGGGTGGTACATAATTTGGTTAATTGTGAGAGGGCCTACCTTTGGAGCACTGTTGGCTTGGCCTAAAGTAAGCGATGCCAGCGGTACTTCGTGAATATCGCCGGTTGAAACGATGTGTTGTCCTATTGATACCCCGTTTTCACTGTCGTCGAATTCAAATCCATGGGCGTAACCGGTGAGCTGTCCATTGCTGTTTCCCGAAAAAATGTAAGCTTCTTCGCCATGGGCACTTAGGGAAAATGCGCTTCCAAAATGTTCGGCACGGTACAATTTGCTTGTGTCGGCAAAATAGCCTTCATAAAAAACCATATATCCTTTTGCCGGAATTCTTGTTCCTGCCGGAATTTGCCATTTTTGAGGAATTGAACGGTTATCGGATAAAAACCAGTGCCCGATATCGACAGCAGTAGTGTTCGGATTGTACAATTCAATTGCATCAACCTGAGGCCTGTCGGTGCTGGCCAAAACTTCGTTAACCATAATTGCAGGTATCTCAATACCTTGATCGCTGCTGCCCGGTGTACCGTTAATGATCGACGAAGCTGTCCAATTGTTTCCATCGCTCCAGTCGTTTTCAGGATTTTCAGTTTTAACAATTATTGAAAAGCCTAATCCATCGGCACTTACAGGCCATGGAGCTTTGTCGTTGTATTTGAGCGAAATAATGGTTTGCCCTGTAGCTCCTGTTAACGCAATTTTTTCGCCCGCATTATCCAGCTGTCCGGTGTATTGCCCATAGGGTTCGAAACCGTAACGCATTGCAAATGTTATGGGTTGCGAAGCAAGAACCAAATATGCACCTGGTGCAAGAGTTGTTTCTGTGTTGAAGCTATAATGAATTCCCTCGGTGAATGCACAGTTGGTAAGGTTGACCGTTTTATTGCCAATGTTTTTAAGCTCAATAAACTCGAATTGCGAACCGGCAAATCCATCTCCGGGTTGAGCATTATAGTTTATTTCAGAAATAATAATGCCTTCGGTTTGTTCGTTAACATTCACTTTAATTGAGGTGATTGCGCTCCATTCTTGCCCGTTGTAAACTCGTGCCTTAATAATAGACGATTGGTAAATATTTAGCGAATACAAGTTCTCGCCGTTTACCGCTGCATCGGAAATACCTCCGCCAATCATGCGCGGATCGCTACCGTTGGTTGTGAAAAAAACTGCGCCATTTGGGTTCGGATTTCTGATGTCGATGCTTTGTCCCGAGGCAAAAGTTACCGATTCTGTATCAATTATCTGATTGTTTTGCCTTATTTCGGGTGGAGCAATGTTTGGTAATAAATTTTCTTCCCTAAGTTGCTCAACTACAATATCGGTTCGGTATGGAAAATATTGGTTCATTATGCTATTGACCATAGGTACCCAATTATCATCTTTGGTATATAGCCGCCAATCGACATCACCCCAACGGGCCGATTCACCAATAATGGCCATGTCGTATTCCAATGTGCGTTTGTGAAATACACTTGCTGTATTTTGGGGGCTAAGTATTCCGTTGTTTAAATAATAGCGATAGGCCCTGTCGGCAAAACGCATACGGTATTCATCGTTGGAACAAAGGCGGTGATGCAACCATTGAGGTTGGAAATTGCTGAACGAAGTAACCGACATTCGGTTGCTACCATTAATGTTGCCAATGTTTACACGGTTTTCGAGAATCCCATATCCGGGTCCAATAGGATCGATAAGCAATGAATGCTCGTTGTCGTGGGCAAAAAATTTAAAGCCTTCGGTACCTTGTCGGTCGTATATTGCGTAAAAATTATTTGGCGATTTGTTGTTGCCCCAAGCCGAAACCGGTGCATCGAAATTGCCTGTGTAAAAAATGATATTCATATAGTCGATAAGGTTATCGATATCGACCAAAACTTTTTTAGATAGGTCGCGCTGTCCCGAACTGTTTAAACCCTCCAAAGCATAATAATTATTCATGCTTGAATATCCTTTTTGGGTAATTGTCCATATTTCGTTCCATGCATCGAGGTTTCCATCGGTGGCTTCAATGCCCGAATCGCCTTTTTTTACTACATCGTACATTTCTTTATCGTTACCAAAATACGATTCGGCAAAACGCGCTTCCGAACGTTCTTGTGTTTGGTAAAGCCCCCAGTAAAGGCCATTGAGGTACAAGTGATAATAACGGCTACGTGTATAAGGTTGGTTCATTTGTGCTTGAATGTCGCGTGAAAATACATCGCGGTTGTAGGTTGCAAAAGGAGCTTCTTCGCCACCTTTGCTCCACGAGTAATTTTGCGAACAACGAAGATCTATTTTATCGAAGCTGTCAACACCTTCGTCGCCAAAAAGCGGGTAGTCGAGCTTTCCTTCTCCGTATTCGCTTCGGAAAAACAGGCGGAATGCATGCTTGCGGAACCAACCGTGTCGGCTGTAACCTCCACGTATTCTCAGCCCTGCATCAATGTGAAAGCCCTTCGACCCATCGGGGTTAATGAGTTCAATAGAGGCAGGCCGTTCCCATTCGTAGCCGTCTTGCATGGCGTTTACATATATTCCTTTTTGGGGATCGAAAAGGTTGGCATTATCGGTAACAATAGATATTGATGGTACTTGTGTTAATGCATTATGTATTTCGTTGTTGTAGCGCGAGTCGTTAAGAACTCTCTCGTCGATAAGCAAATCGATATCCTGGTCGTTAACATTGTATTGGGGCCAGTCGTGCCCTGGTATTTCGGTTTGCAGGTTGATTTTATTAATGAAAATATAAGTTTGTGTAGCTACCTGACTAAACTCGTAGCCATCTTTGTGAGCAGCAGCCCTTAGTGTAACTGCCGGAGTATTGCCTCTTTTATTTGTGTCTTCGGGGTCGATTCGAATATTTAAAGGTGAAGGCGCCGAACTTGCTGTGGCCGAATTTGAAGGGTTGCTACCATCAAGGGTGTAATAAATATCCATGCCGGGTATCGACGAAGATATTGTTACGTTGAAAGGTTTTTCGAAAAAACCATGGTTGACCGATATGACCGGCTTTGGGGCAGTAGGTTGAACAATGAATTTTCCTTTTAAAATTGCAGTGGCGAATAACGACGGGTTTTGCCACGATTGGTCTTCGGTTGCAAACCAGCTAATTTTGTTGTCGCGTTCCTGTCCGTTGTCGTCATCGTGAACGTGTACATCAATACCCAGCAGTACATCTTGTTCGGGTTTGCTAAGCCCTAAAGTATTCCATGGAAATTTTACCTCGAGCAAGTACCCGTTTGAAGTGTTTTTTAATGAGAAATCAATATTGTTAGTGGGGCCGTTGCCGCTAACATTTTGGTCGTTCCAACTAAAATTGTATTGATAATCGTTAGCACCGTAGCTGGTTAATTTGTTGTTGTCGATATCGATATAAATTTCAATGGCATCGTCTTGCCAAACTTCGGGTGAGTCGTTTATCAAGGCATCGTCGGTAACATCAACTAAAATGTAAAGGTTTTCGTTATCCCAAATTGCTTTAAAATATGCCGAAAGATCGTCGGGGTCAACAGGCGAACCACTTAACCAGTTGTTGAGTTTTATTGCATCGAATTCATTCCAGAGTATATCGATGTTGCTGTCAATTGTTGGTTTATTTTGTGTATTCCAAATGTTAAGGTCAGTTTGTGCGTAAAGCCCCGATGAAATATTAATAATGCTTAATAAAAAAAGTGCAGGATAAATGTATTTTCTCATGGTAATAATTAAATATTAATCAACAAAATTAGTCAATGCCAAACATAAACATTTTGGAGCAAAAAAATGCATTGTTGTTTAAGTATTTAATGCATTACCAAATGCATTGTTTTTAATTTTGGAGTATCTCGGAGAGCAATGTAATTGCTTTTTCAACTTTGGTTACCCTCTCGAAGCTAAGGCTGAGCTTGTTTTTATGCTCGGTAATTTTACATTTTTTGTGGTTGTTTTGTACCCAATTCAGAATTGATGTAAAAGAATTCGATTGGAAGAAGGGTGAATTTTGATCGGCTATAAAATAGCAATTCATTTTGCCAGCTTTCATAACAATACGTTCAATGCCAAGTTGTATGGCAATCCAACGCAACCTAACAACAGCAATTAGCTCATTAGCTTGTTCTGGTACTGGTCCAAACCTGTCGGTTAGGCTATTTGCAAATTTTTGCAGGTTTTCTTCGTCTTCAATATTATCGAGCTCACGGTAAAGCGACATGCGTTCCGAAGTGCTGTTGATATAGCTTTCGGGGAAGCGCATTTCCATATCGGTTTCAATGTTACAATCGTTCAGAAATTTCAATTGCATAAAAGCGTTTCCACTTTTTTCTTTTTCCTGCTGCTCAAACAAATCTTTAAATTCTTCGTGCTTGAGTTCTTCAACAGCTTCGTTCAAAATGCGGTGATATGTTTCGTAGCCAATATCGGCAATAAAGCCGCTTTGTTCGGCTCCAAGCAAGTTACCTGCTCCACGTATGTCGAGGTCGCGCATTGCAATGTTGAACCCACTGCCCAGTTCCGAAAACTCTTCGATAGCCTTTAGTCTTCGACGAGCTTCGCCTGATAGGGTGCTGAGTGGCGGAGCCAGCAAGTAACAAAATGCTTTTTTGTTCGAACGTCCCACACGGCCACGAAGCTGGTGCAGGTCGCTAAGACCAAAATTTTGCGCGTTATTTATTATTATTGTATTGGCATTTGGGATGTCGAGGCCACTTTCGATGATGGTTGTAGCAATAAGTATGTCGAATTTTCCTTCAATAAAATCGAGCATTGTTTTTTCAAGAACAGGTCCGTCCATTTGGCCGTGTCCAACTGTTATTCGTGCTTTTGGGCATATTTTCCGGATAAAATCGCTAACTTCGTAAATGTTCTGAACCCTGTTGTGGATGAAAAAAACCTGTCCGCCACGATCAATTTCGTATTCAATGGCTTCGCGGATAACATTTTCGTTAAAACCGTGCAATTCGGTAACAATGGGGTAGCGGTTAGGTGGTGGGGTTTGTATTACCGACAAGTCGCGTGCTCCCATTAACGAAAACTGCAAGGTGCGGGGAATAGGAGTTGCAGTAAGTGTTAATGTATCGACATTGATTTTGAATTGTTTAAGTTTTTCTTTTACCGAAACGCCAAATTTTTGTTCTTCATCGACAATTAGCAGACCAAGGTCTTTAAACTTCACATCTTTGCCTACCAGCCGATGTGTTCCGATAACTATATCAATCTCGCCCGATTTAAGCTGTGTAAGTGTGTCTTTTATTTCGTTACTTTTTCGAAGGCGGCTAACATATCCAATTTTCGCAGGAAAATCCTTTAACCTTTCGCTAAATGTTTTATAATGTTGAAAGGCCAATATTGTTGTTGGCACCAAAACGGCCACCTGCTTACTGTCGGCCACTGCTTTAAAAGCAGCCCTTATGGCAACTTCGGTTTTACCAAAGCCTACATCGCCACAAACCAATCGATCCATGGGCATCATTTTTTCCATGTCGTGTTTAACTGCTTTTGTTGCTTTGTATTGGTCGGGTGTATCTTCGTACATAAACGAAGCCTCCAGTTCTTGTTGCAGATAGGTGTCGTGCGAAAAGGCAAAGCCCTTTTCTTTAAGGCGTTCGGCATATAGGGCAATCAATTCCTTTGCAATATCCTTAACCTTACTTTTGGCTTTGCTTTTCATTTTTTGCCAAGCACCTGTGCCTAATTTATTCAGGTTGGGTTCGCTTCCTTCTTTGCCTTTATATTTCGAAATGCGGTGTAATGAGTGAATGCTAACCAATAACGAATCGTTATCTTTATAAACCAATCGGATAGCTTCTTGTATTTTCCCGTTGATTTCGGTTTTAACCAAGCCTGCAAATTTCCCTATGCCATGGTCGATGTGTACCACATAATCGCCGGCATGAAGTTTATTTAGTTCTTTTAAAGTGATGCTTTCTTTCGATTTGTTTGCGGTTTGAAGGCGGTAGCGATGGTAGCGTTCAAAAATTTGATGATCGGTATAAACAGCAATTTTTAAATCGCGATCGGAGAAGCCTTGGTGAAGCGTGAAAGGCATAGGGGTAAATTTCACATTTAACTCACGATCGCTAAAAATTGCTTCAAGTCGTTCAATTTGTTGAGGGTTATTCGAAAGTATAAAGTTTTGGTAGTCGTTTTGGGTGTTTTCGCGCAAGTTTTTGGCTACCAGATCGAAATTTTTATTGAACTGGGGTTGTGGAGCAGTGTTGTAGTTAATCGTTGAGGCATTGCTCAATGTAGTTTGATTACCAAATTCGATGCATTTGAATATTGAAATGTGGTTTTTAAACTCAGTGCCTTTGCAAAGCATGTTTTCATCGAATGGCTGGTCGTTGTTTTCTTGATTGGTTAAATCGATGAAAGCTTTGTCAATTTGGTCGATTGTAAAATTTAGGTTACTGAAAGCAAGTAAATATGTGTTGGGTATAAAATCGAGTAAGCCAACA
The DNA here is from genome assembly GCA_035380005.1 of Prolixibacteraceae bacterium. Lineage (GTDB taxonomy): Bacteria > Bacteroidota > Bacteroidia > Bacteroidales > Prolixibacteraceae > Roseimarinus. The sequence continues at coordinate 30,509 of DAOSWJ010000003.1, forward strand.
CGCTGTTCATTGGTGAGTCCGGTTTGCAAATTTGGAACTACCGATATTGAATCGAATTTTTTTATCGAAAGTTGTGTTTCAATATCGAAACTACGAATGGTTTCAACTTCGTCGCCAAAAAAATCGATGCGGAAAGGTTCTTCGTGTGCAAACGAAAAAATATCGATAATACTTCCACGAACAGAGTAATGGCCGGGTTCAAAAACAAAATCAGTTCGCTCAAAACCATATTCATGCAAAACATCGTTAATAAACTCAATACTGAGCTTATCGCCAATGTTTATTTGAAAAGTATTGTTTTTAAGAATGTTTACCGGAACTACTTTTTCGGTAAGGGCTTCGGGGTAACTTATTACAATGCACTTACGTTGTTGATTGATTCGGTTGAGCACTTCGGTGCGCTGAAGGATGTTTTCCTGCGAAATTTTACCGTATTTGGTTTGCCTTTTAAACGACGAAGGAAAAAATAAAACATGCTCCTGATTATTAAAGAGCGAAATATCGTCGAAAAAATAAGCTGCTTCTTCGCGGTCGTTCAATACTACAAAAACCGACTGGTTTTGCTTGAATGCAGCCGCAAATGCCATTGCAGCTGATGAGCCGTTAAGCCCTTTTAAATGAATGTTTTTTGCTGTGTCAGAAGCAATAAATTCACAAAAAGCAGCATGCTGAGTGCTGTTGCTGAACCGATTTAAAAAATTACTGTGTTCCATAAATTGTGGCAAATATATTAAGAAATATGCCCCAAAAAATTTTTACTTCGTATAAAACTATTTTCTGTTTGATAAAAATCTGCTATATTAACACCCAATTAAAGCAATATTATAAAAGTGGGATAAAAGGGGAGTTTTTTCTGATTTCTTTGGCAATTAATCAAATTGTTAAATCTTTTTTCTGCATTTTTGTGTATTAATTCTTGACAAAGCAAAACTGAAGTAAAAGTCCTTTTTACGAGGAACAAAAAAAATATAAAAATGGCAGATTCGATTGACCAATTAAGGGTGAGTTTCGTTGAAGAAACACGCGATTTGATAAATGAATTGGAAGATATTTTATTATCGCTCGAAGTCGATTCGGTCGATGCTGAAACTATCGACCATATATTCCGAAGTGTGCATACTATAAAAGGTAGTGGAGGAATGCTCGGTTTCGAAAAAGTACTCGAAGTTACCCACAATCTCGAAGATATCTACGATAAGGTAAGGGCTGGTTCAATGATTTTTACCAACGAGCTTAAGGATATTTCGCTCGATACCATCGATATGCTGAAAACATTATTGGCCAGTGACGAAAAGCTGAATGACACCGATAAAATAAGGTTTGCTAATTTGTGCCGTAGGATCGATCTTTTTGAAGTTGAACTTACAGGTGCCGATATTCAAACCGAATCAAGTGTTGTTCAAGTTTCCGACAAAAATACTTTTACCTACTTGGTTGATGTGTCGCCCAAAGCAAAAACGCTTAAAAATGTAAGCCACCCGCGTTATTTAATCGAGGAATTATCGATGTTGGGTAAAGGATTGTTTTTTTCAGAAAGCAGTGGTAAAACAGAGCTTGATAATATTGAGAAAAGCAATAAAAATGCTCGTTGGCGCATCGTTTTGTCAACCAACGAAGGCGAATACGCCATCAACAATATTTTTACAATGGTAAGCGATGAAATCGATTTGTCGGTAAATGTAATTGTTGAAGGTGGATTATTGGCTCTCGAAGATGCATATAACGAAATAAAAAGCCAAAGCGAAAATGTTTTCAACCTTAGTGTTGATGATTTTATAAATATTGCTGAGAAATACAAACAATTATTGGCCGATGAAATTCATAAAGAAGTAGCCACTGATAAAGCCGATAAACAGGATAAAAATGGCGACGATACCCTGTCAAAGGGCTTGTCGATTAGTAGTATAAGAGTATCGACCGACAAAGTTGACCAACTGATGAACTTGGTAAGCGAAATGGTTACTTTGCAGGCTCGTCTGAATCTTTTGGCCGAGGAGTCGAACAACGAAGATCTTAAAAACGTTGCCGAAAAATACGGAAGCTTTTCTAAACAATTGCGCGATAATGCTTTCAATATTTCGCTAGTGCCATTTGGTGTTACCATAACCCGTTACAAACGTTTGGTGCACGACTTGTCGGAACAGCTGAAGAAAAAAGTTGATTTTGTTACCGAAGGAGAAGATACTGTGCTCGATAAAAAAATAATCGAGCAACTCTCTGATCCTATTATGCACATTTTGCGCAATTGTGTCGATCATGGGCTCGAAGGGCCAAGCGACCGAAAAAGTGCCGGTAAATCAGAAGTTGGAACCATACTGATGAAAATATTCCATCAAAGTAACAATGTAATTATTAAAATTAGCGACGATGGTCGTGGCCTCGATTTAAAACGAATAAAGGAAATTGGAATCGAGCGTAATTTGATTGGTGCCGACCAACAAGTTAGCGAATCCGATTTGATAAATTTGGTATTCTTGCCCGGCTTTAGTTCTGCAAGAACAATTTCGAACGTATCAGGTCGTGGCGTTGGCCTCGATGTGGTAAAACGAAATATTTCCGATATTCGTGGTTCAATCGAAATCAGTACAGAATTTGGCCTTGGCACTACTTTTACAATCAAACTGCCACTTACACTTTCAATTATTGATGGTTTGCAGGTTAAAATAGATCAACGCGATTTTATCATTCCACTTATCCAAGTTGATAGAATTGAGTCGTTAACACAGTTAGTGCAAGACTCGACCCTTAATCAAGTAATGACCATTAACGGTGAGCAAATTCCGTTCTTCGATTTAAGAGCTGAATTTGAAATTGGTGGACAAAACCCTGAACGAAGAGAAATTGTGCTGGTAAATTACGAAAATGAAAAAGTTGCGCTTATAGTCGATTCGGTAGTGGGCGAAAACCAAACCGTACTGAAACCATTGGGCAAACATTATAAAAAACAAGATTTCTTTGCCGGTGGAACTATTTTGGGCGATGGCTCGGTGGCTTTGGTGCTCGATGTAAATAAAATTGTAACAGTATTTTCAAAAAAATAAAAAATAAACAATATGGAAGAGGTTTTTCAAACTTATCTCACTTTTTCTCTCGATAAAGAAAATTTTGCACTTGATGTAGAACATGTTGAGAAAATATTGGAATACCAACCGGTAACCGAAGTGCCAAAGGCACCCGAATACATGTTGGGCGTTTTCAACTTAAGGGGAGAAGTTATTCCTTTGGTCGATACTCGTATAAAGTTCGGCATGGAAAAATCAATAATCACATCATCGACCTGCGTTTTGGTAATTACTATAAATAACGAAGGCGAAACCATTAAGCTTGGTGCTATGGTCGATAATGTAAAAGAAGTGATTAAGTACAACACTGCAGAAATTAAAAACCTGCCAAGTGTGGGCAAACAAAACAAAACAGAGTTTTTGAATGGTGTGCTTAAAGTGAACGATCAATTTGTGCTTTTGCTCAATGCCGATAAAATTTTCTCGGTTGACGAAATAATTGAATTAAGGGCCGAGAATTTTGATCTTGAAGCGTAACCATAAAGCGATATGCAAATTTTAAATTAAAGAGGGGAGAGCATGGTTTTATGAGTTTAACCGAAGCACAAAATATTTATAGTCAGAAACTTGAAGAGCCTGAATTTAATCTTATTCAGGATTTTATGCTGAATAATTTGGGAGTTAAGCTTAGCCCTATAAAAATTGTAATGGTTAATTCGAGATTAATCAAAAGGCTAAGGGCTTCGGGCATATACAATTTCCCCGATTATGTTCGTTTTGCATTATCGGCCGAAGGTAAACGAACTGGCGAACTACAATGCATGATTGACGAGCTTACTACCCATAAAACAGATTTTTTCAGGGAACCCGAGCAGTACAATTTTCTTATGGATGTTGTTATGCCCGAGTTTAGCCAGCAAAACAATCATTTTTTCAAAATTTGGAGTGCAGGCTGTTCAAGTGGCGAGGAGCCATACACAATGGCCATGTTGCTCAATCAATACCAGCTAACACATGCCGGTTTCGATTTTTCGATTGCAGCTTCGGATGTTAGCAACGGAATTTTAAACAAAGCCATAAGCGGTATTTATAACGAGCAAACTTTAAAAGATGTCGATCAGGCACTGGTTAAACGCTATTTTACCCCTTTACCATCCGAAGGAAACAATAATACGTTTGCCGTAAATAAAATATTGAAAGACAAAATCAGCTTTTCAATTATAAACCTTGTCGATCATTATAAATTTTTGCCCAATTATTTCGATGTGATTTTTTGCCGCAATACTTTAATCTATTTCGAAGACCAAGCAAAACGCGATGTGGTTAAAAAACTAATCAGCAAAATTAAAGTTGGAGGATATTTATTCGTAGGTTTATCCGAAACAGTATCGCAATATTCAAAAGATATTAAACAGGTAAGCCCAAGTATTTATAAAAAAATAGTATAAGCAAATGGATAACAAGCAATTGAAGGTACTGTTAATTGAAGGTCAACAACAAGCAGCCGAAGAAATCAAGAAAGAGCTTCTTGAACAGGGCTTTGTTGTTTCTGTTTCGTTAACAACCGATAACGGACTGTTGCGAGCTCTTGCACATCAATTCGATCTATTTATAGTAAATAGCGGAAGTGATGGAAAACAAGGGTTAAACTTTGCCAACTCACTCTTAAAACTCGAGCAATATAATAATCCGGGCTTCATTTTTGTTTTTAGCCCAAAGGTAAAAGTCGATGTACGATTGCGCAAGTTCGATCACCGTTTCGATATTATCAGGTTGCCCTTTGATGCAACCGAACTTCGGATCAGAATGAAAAATTTACTTGAGCAACCTGTTGCTAAGGAAGTCCAATCTTCCGAAAATGAAAAGAAAAAAGCTGATGATCCGGTTGCTCATTCGGGCAAGGTATTGTTGGTCGAAGATAACCCCTTGAACCAGAAAGTACTTGGCATGTTTATTTCACGTCTTGGTTTTGATTACGATAT
>DAOSWJ010000003.1:35592-37173 GCA_035380005.1 Prolixibacteraceae bacterium
TGAACCAGAAAGTACTTGGCATGTTTATTTCACGTCTTGGTTTTGATTACGATATTGCCTCAAACGGTCAAATGGCGGTCGATTCGTGTAAAAGTTTGAATTATCCTTTCATTTTAATGGACATTTATATGCCTGGAATGGATGGTACCGAGGCAACCGAAAAAATCAGGCAATTAGAAGAGCAGAGCGGTCACCGGGCTAAAATTATCGCTATAACGGCCAATGAATCGGAAGAAAGTGTTAAGCGTTGTTACGACTCGGGAATGGACGATTATTTGGTGAAACCGTTTACCCTTGAAGTTCTGAAAGAAAAGTTGGTTTAGGAAAAGCATTTTGAACGGACTGGATAAGATAAAATATTTGAAACAGGGCGAACTGGCTATTGTATCGAACGATACTAAGGTATTTACTATTTTGGGTTCGTGTGTGGCTGTTGTGCTCTGGGACGAGCAATCGAAAATTGGAGGGGTAAACCACTTTTTACTACCCAATTGGAACAACAAAGGTGCGCCCGATGTACGTTATGGCGATATTGCAACAACCGAATTGCACGATAAAACCATACTTTCGGGAGCAGTGAAGCGCCGCTTGGTTGCAAAAATTTTTGGCGGTGCCAGCTTGCTTAAACTCGATGGTGCAGGCTTTAACATTGGCCAACGAAACATCGAAATTGCTAAACAGAAACTAAAAGAATTGCATATCCCCATTATTGAAGAAAAAATTGGAGGTACTACCGGAAAAAAAATACTGTTCGACCCTCAGACCGGTTATGTGAAAGTAGATGAAATAAGAAACATTAATTTTTGATGCTTAATGGGAGCTTTAAATAAAAGAATAAAAGTATTGGTGGTCGACGACTCGGTAATTTTTAGGCGCGTTTTGGCCAATGCTGTGGAATCGGATATTGAACTCGATTTGATTGCGACTGCACACGATGCCTTTCAGGCAATCGATATTATCGAGAAAAATATGCCCGATGTAATTACACTCGATATTGAAATGCCTCAAATGGATGGGCTAACTTTTCTCGAAAAGTTAATGAAACAACATCCAATTCCGGTAATTATCGTATCGAGTTTAACCAAAGGAAACAAAGAAGTTTGTCTCGATGCTGTTCAAAAGGGTGCCATTGACATTATTCACAAACCCGAAAAGCTAAAGTCGAACGAAAACCTGTTCGAATTTTATGCTTTCGTTTGTGAGAAAATTAAGGGGGCTGCTCAAGCGAACTTGGTTCAAAAGCAAAAGCAAACAATCGATTTATCGATGATCAGAAGTGCTTCGCCCAAAGTGCAAGCCATTATTCCTACTAACGACATTATTGCCATTGGTGCCTCGGCAGGCGGAACAACAGCTATTGAATTTATACTGCGCAGCTTACCTGCAAATATGCCCGGTATTGTTATTACCCAACACATGCCCAAGGGCTTCACCAAACTATTTGCCGACAGGCTCGATAAAATTAGCGAGATGGAAGTGAAAGAGGCAGTCGATGGCGACAGCGTTCATCAGGGGCGGGTTTTGATTGCAGCCGGTGGCACCCAAATGGAACTTGCCGGTAGCCCTGGCCACTTTAGGGTG
>DAOSWJ010000004.1:0-32000 GCA_035380005.1 Prolixibacteraceae bacterium
ACCATGTGTACTTTACGGAATGGAAAAAAATATCCACTTCGCAACCAATGCTGCCGACTTACAAAAACTTATTTACACTCCTAACGTGTATTTGGTAAACCTTACTGTCGATGGTAAAGCATATCAGGCAATTATGCAGGATATCCAATTTCACCCAGTAAGCGACGAGCCTATGCACATCGATTTTCTTAAGGTGAGCGAAAATAAACCGGTTAAAGTGAATATTCCTGTAAAAACCAAAGGTTTTGCAAAAGGTATTCGTGCTGGTGGCCGTTTGCAAGTTGAAAAACGCAATTTGACTGTTTTGGCTCTTCCAAAAGATTTGCCCGATTCAATTACTATCGATGTAACCAATTTAGATTTAGGCGAAACTTTACGTGTAGCCGATATCGAAACCGAAACATTGAAGTTTGTTAACGTTAAGTCGGTGCCTGTTGTTCGCGTATTGGTAACACGTGCTTCACGTGCTGCTGCCGCCGCTGCCGACAAAAAGTAATCTCGCATTTTTGCCGCCTATTGACGGTATTTATGCCTAAATTTTTATTGTATGAAGTATTTAGTAGTCGGTTTAGGAAATATTGGCGAAGAATACAAAAATACACGCCACAATGTTGGCTTCATCATATTGGACGCTCTGGCCGGGGCGTCCAATATTGTTTTTGATGTGAACAAGCGTTATGGTGCTGTTGCCGAATATAAGTTTAAAGGGCGTACATTTATTCTGCTCAAACCTTCAACTTATATGAACCTTAGTGGTAATGCCGTGCGCTACTGGATGCAAAAAGAAAAAATACCACTCGAAAACCTGCTTATTCTTGTCGATGATATTGCTTTGCCCTTTGGTAAATTAAGGGTAAGGGGCAAAGGAGGCGATGCAGGTCATAATGGCTTGAAAAATATAAACCAGGTTTTGGGTACCAGCAACTACGCCAGGGTACGTTTTGGTATTGGTAACGAGTTTAATCAGGGGCAACAAATCGATTATGTTTTGGGCGAGTGGGATAGCGAAGAGCAAGCAAAATTACCCGAACGTATCGACGCTGCTGTTGAAATCATAAAATCGTTTGGTACTGTTGGGCTTGAGCGAACAATGAACCAGTTTAACAACAAGTAAATGGCTAATCCGGTACGTATCGATAAATTTTTATGGGCGGTAAGGCTTTATAAAACTCGAAGCCTGGCTGCCGAAGCATGCTCTAAGGGGAAGATTTCGATTAACGGAGTGCAGGCAAAACCCTCGCGCGATGTTAAACCCGGCGATGTATTGCATGTTGTTAAAAATCCGGTTACTTATCACTATAAGGTTGCCGATGTTTCTGAAAAACGAATGGGTGCTAAGCTTGTAGCCGACTTTATTCAGGATATTACTCCTAAGGAAAACCTCGAGGTGCTCGAAATGCAAAAATACATGCAATGGTCAACTCGCGAACGAGGCGCTGGCCGACCAACAAAAAGGGAAAGGCGTGAAATTGACCGCTTTCTTGATGATTAAATTTTAAAAAACTGAAGAACATGATTGTAGCCCGCGAAAAGCGAAAAAACAATATTGCCGAATACATTATTTACATGTGGCAGGTCGAAGATTTGATTCGTGCACTTAAACTCGATATGGATGCAATTAATGCTTCGCTTGTATCTCAATATCAGGTAGATGAGGCTACTCGTGCCGAGGTGTCGGATTGGTATGCCAATTTGGTGCTGATGATGGAAAAAGAACAAAAGCAAAATGGCGGGCACGTGCAATTTCTAGTGAATTTGGTCAACGACATCAACCGTTTTCACTTGGCACTTTTAAACACCAATATCGATGTGCAGTACAGCAGTCATTTTAATGAAATTAAACCTGATCTCGAGCTGGTAAAACAAAAGGCAGGGCTTGTTCACAACGATATCGAAACCGCTTTGAATACTCTTTATTTGTTGATTATGCTTAAAATGAAAGAGAAAAATGTTTCGGAAGGCACACAACAAGCTGTTTGGAAATTTGGCAATTTTTTAGGCTATTTGTCAAAGCTTTATAAAATGTGGGAAGCCGGTGACCTCGAATTAGAGTACTAAAAATTATTTGGTGTTTTAAACCTTTAACATCCCTCTGAAACCTCTTGCACTGTAATACGACTGTGCGCCGTTGTGATAAACAAACACCCTGCCATACCGATAATCTCCAAAAACCGCACCTCCTTGTTGCCTGATTGATTCAGGTGTTTTTAACCAACTGGATGTTTTGGTGTCGAAAGGTCCTATTTGTTGCATTTTTTGATATGCTTTTTCATCGAGGAGCTCAATTCCCATTGAATTTGCCATATCAATTGCATTGTTTTCAGGGCGATGCTCTTTTCTCGAATTTTGTCCTTCACTATCGTAGCATACGCCTCTTCGGCCAATTGGGCTTTCTTTTGAACAATCTGCAAAATGAAATTCACCGGTTTGGGCATCAAAACCTACCACGTCGGGTTCGCCTCCGGTGCGTTCCATTTCTAATAATGAGAAAAGCTTATAAAAAGGCTGCCCAAATGTATTTTGTTTTTCAAACCGAATGCATTCGAGCAGCTTTTTTTCAACATCGGCCCATTCAATTGACGGGTGACGATGCATGTTGTTCTTGAAACGTTTTTTTAAAATGCCAATTAATTCGTTGTATTGTTCGTGTGCCATTTTGTTGATATTTCAATACTAACAATGGCAGGGCATAAATTGTTAAAGCTAAAATTTAAAATAGTTTTTAGCATTATTATAACTTATGTCGCGTACAATGCTTCCCACTAATTCGAAATCGTTAGGTATTTCTCCATTTTCCATGTCTTCGCCAAAAAGGTTACACATAATACGGCGGAAATACTCGTGGCGAGGGAACGACAGGAAGCTGCGCGAATCGGTCAACATGCCCACAAATTTACTTATTAGGCCAAGTGCCGAGAGTGAGTTCATTTGTTCAATCATTCCTTGTTTTTGATCGAGGAACCACCATCCCGATCCGAATTGGATTTTACCAGCAACAGGGCCTTTGTTAAAGTTACCCAACATTGTTGCAATCATCTCGTTGTCGCCGGGGTTTATGTTGTAAATAATGGTTTTGGCCAACTGATCGGTGCTTTCCAAGCGGTTAAAAAATTTGACCATTGCTTTTGCTACGCTGAAATCGCCAATTGAATCGAACCCGGTGTCGGGACCCAATTGGGCAAACCTACGGCTATTGTTATTGCGTAAAACTCCGTAATGAAATTGTTGTGCCCAATCCGAAGCATGATCCATTTTTGCCCCCTCGTAAAGCATAAACGATTTGAATTTCGTTAGCTCCTGGATGTTGAGACTGTTTCCAGCGCGAACTTTTTCAAAAATCTGGTCAATTTCTCTTTGGGTGTATTCATCGGCATAAAACTCTTCAATCCCATGATCAGAAATACGACAACCGGCTTCATGGAAAAAGTCGTGCCTTTTTTGCAGGGCTGCAATCAAATCGCTTGCAGTTTTTATTTCGATGTTGGCAGCTTGACCGAGTTTGGTTAAATAATCGTTGTAAAGCTGAGGGTTTTCGGCATTCATGGCCTTATCGGGTCGCCAGGTGGGCAACACCTTAAAGCTATTTTTTTCTTTTGCAAGTTGAAGGTGGAATTGCAGGTCGTCGGCCGGATCGTCGGTAGTGCAAAGCGTGTCAACATTCATTCGGGTCAACAAGCTATGAACCGAAAAATCGGGTTGCTGCAATAGGCTTTCTGTTTCATTGAAAATACTTTTTGCCGTTTTGGGGCTGAGCAATTCGTTAATTCCAAAATAGCGTTGCAGCTCCATGTGAGTCCAGTGGTATAGCGGATTTCGTAATGTATAAGGAACTGTACCTGCCCACTTTTCGAATTTTTCATAGTCGGTAGTATTTCCGGTAATGTATTTTTCATCAACACCGTTTGCACGCATAGCCCGCCATTTATAGTGATCGCCGTAAAGCCATATTTGGGTCAGGTTTTTGAAATTTACGTTGCCTGCAATTTCGTGAGGTGGCAGGTGGTTGTGATAGTCAATAATGGGCATGTCCTTTGCATACTCGTGGTACAATCGTTGTGCCGATTTTGAGTTGAGCATAAAGTGCTCATCCATAAATGTCTTCATACTGTATTTTGTTATTTATTAATTGTCAATAGTCATTAGTCATTGATTGGTGGGGTAGGGTTTGTGTTTTTGTTTTGGGTTGAATCCCTTACAATCAGCCTTGGCCTTATCATGGTTTTTGTGCTAACATTGTTTGGGTTGCCCGATTGAATTTGAGCCAATAGCAAACGTGCAGTCTCTTGTCCCATTTCTTTACTGAATTGCTCAACCGATGTGAGTTTGGGGTTAATTAATGCCGCAAAAGGTTCGTTTGAATAGCCCGATATCGCTATATCTTCGGGTATTTTTAGCCCTTTTTCTTGGAGTGCCAAAATAGCCCCCATTGCCATATAATCCGATGCCGAAAAAATAACCTCGGGAAGCTGATTGTTTTCAATGAATGTTTTGAAAAAATCGTAGCTGGTTTCGAGGGATATGCTACCCTCAAAAATTGGCATGTTATCAGCTTCTAAACCAATTTCAGACAAAGCTTTACGATAGCCCTGGAAACGGTTGGTGTAAGTATTGAATTTTCGTGAACCACCTATCCACATCATTTTTCGATATCCTTGTTCTATTAGGTGCTTGGTAAGGTCGTACGATCCCGAAAAGTCGTCGTTTTCAACTTTGCAAACATCAAGTTCGTCGCAAACACGATCGTATAGTACTACGGGGATGCCCATTTTTATGGCACGTTTAATATGGTCGTATTTGGTAGTTTCGAGCGATAACGATATAAGTATGCCACTAACCCTGCTGGCAATTAATGTGTTAATGTTTATTTTTTCTTTTTCGATGCTTTCTTCCGATTGGCAAATAATTAAATTGTATCCTGCCGGGTTTAATACACTTTCAACACCGGTTATTACATTTGAAAAGAAATGTCGGTTTACGCGAGGAACTATCATACCCACAGTATTTGCTTTTCCTTTTCGCAAACTTGCAGCAATGGTATTGGGCTGGTAATTCAGCTTTTTGGCCATTTCCCAAATTTGTTCTTTAGTGCTTTTTTTGATCTTTGGGTGGTCGCTCATTGCCCTCGAAACTGTTGATATCGAAATGTTTAGTGCCTTTGCAATGTCCTGTATTGTTGCTTGTTTTTTTGTCATTTAGTCAAACGGATCAAATATATCGACAAATATATAAAAAAATAATGCAAACGTTTGCATTATTGTTTTCTTTTTTTAATTTTGTCGAACAAAAAATATTGAAACAGATAAATTGTATGAGTAAAGTTGTGACTTTTGGTGAGGTGATGTTGCGTTTGGCAACACCCGGTTTTATGCGCTTTGATCAGGTTGACAGTTTTTCGGCCACTTTTGGTGGCGGCGAAGCCAATGTGGCTGTATCGTTGGCAAATTACGGTGTAGATGTTGATTTTGTTACCCGTTTGCCCAAAAACGATATTGCTTTAGCCTGCATGAAAGACCTACGAAAAAACGGAGTTGGCACTAATAGTATTGTATGGGGTGGCGAACGCCTTGGTATATATTTTCTCGAAAACGGAGCTGTTAGCCGTGGCAGTAAAGTGGTTTACGACCGTGCACATTCGTCAATAGCCGACATAAAGCCCGGAATGATCGATTGGGACAAAGTTTTTGAAGGAGTTAAGTGGTTTCATTGGACAGGCATAACCCCCGCAATTTCGCAAGGTGCAGCCGATGTTTGTCTCGAAGCTATTCAAAAAGCAAACGAAAAAGGCATTACCGTTTCAACCGATTTGAATTATCGCAAAAACCTTTGGAAATATGGCAAAACAGCTGCCGAAGTAATGCCTCAATTGGTAGCCGGATGTGATGTGGTTTTGGGCAACGAAGAAGATGCTGCAATGGTTTTGGGCATTCATCCCGAGGGAGTTGATGTTACATCGGGACATGTCGAAGCTGCTGCTTATGAGTCGGTTTCGAAACAAATTATGGCCAAGTTTCCACGTTGCAAAAAGGTAATTACTACTTTACGAGGTTCAATTAGTGCCAGTCACAATTCATGGTCAGGTGTGCTTTGGGATGGCAAAACGCTTTTCGAAGCGCCTACTTATCAAATTACACACATTGTTGATCGTGTTGGTGGTGGCGATTCGTTCATGGGTGGTTTAATTTATGGTTTGCTTACATGGCCTGCCGACGACCAGAAAGCATTGAATTTTGCAGTTGCAGCTTCGTGCTTAAAGCATACTATTTATGGCGATTATAATCGCGTTAGTGTTGATGAAGTAATGAAATTAATGGAAGGCGATGCTTCAGGGCGTGTAGCTCGATAATAATCAGTCATTGGTCATTGATCATTAGAAATCTCAATTATCAACTAATGACTATTGACTTACTGACTACTGACAATTTAATAAGATGGCAAAATATTCAAGAATAGAGGTTTTCCTCAAAATGAAAGAAACGGGCATGGTACCCCTGTATTACAGTCCCGATGTTGAAAAATGTAAAAAAGTGGTAAAAGCTTGCTATGATGGCGGTGCCCGCGCTTTTGAGTTTACTAACCGAGGCGATTTTGCGCACGAAGTTTTTGCTGAGCTGTCGAAATACGCTAAAGCAGAATTACCCGGAATGGCTATGGGTGTTGGATCGGTTATTGATGCCGGAACTGCTGCTTTGTACATTCAGTTGGGTGCCGATTTTATTGTGTCGCCCTTACTGAATACCGATATGGCAAAAGTTTGTAACAGGAGAAAGGTATTGTGGAGTCCGGGCTGTGGTTCGGTTTCTGAAATTAATGTGGCCGAAGAGCTTGGTTGTGAGTTGATCAAGATTTTCCCTGGTTCGCAAGTTGGTGGTCCTGCCTTTGTTAGTGCTGTTAAAGGGCCGTGCCCTTGGACCGATATTATGCCTTCGGGGGGTGTTACGCCCGAATACGATAATCTGAAAGCTTGGTTTGCTGCCGGTGCCACATGTGTAGGCATGGGAGGACAACTCATGAAAAAAGAATACATCGAAACAGGTAATTTCGATGGACTTGCTCAAAAAGTGAGCGATACTATTCAAATAATCAAAAAAATAAGGGAGGAATTATGATTTCAACCAATCAATTATTAGGACTTGAAGGCAAAACAGCTGTTGTTACCGGTGCTGGTGGCATTATTTGCAGCCGTATAGCCGAAGGGCTTTGCGAAGTGGGCATGAATGTTATGCTGCTCGATATTGACGAAGCCCGTGCCATTGAGCAGGCAGCCATATTGAAAGAAAAATTTCCTGAGGTTATTGTTGAGGGATTTTTTGCCAATGTTTTGGATAAACGTTCGCTCGAAAGTGCTAAAAAACGTATTTTAAGTTTTGTTAGTGCAATCGATTTCATTATTAACGGAGCAGGGGGGAATTCTCCTAAAGCAACCACTCAGGCCGAAGAAATTATTCCAGGTGTTAACGATGATTTAACTAACTTCTTCGATCTCGAAATGGATGGATTCGATCATGTGTTCAACCTTAATTTTAAAGGTACCATTTTGCCTACCATGGTTTTTGGTAAAGATTTAATTGAACGTGGCGAAGGCGGAATCTTGAACATCTCATCGATGAATGCATTCAGACCTTTAACAAAAATACCGGCTTACTCTGCAGCAAAATCGTCGATTAACAATTTTACACAATGGTTGGCGGTGCATTTTGCTAAAACTGGTGTTAGGGTAAATGCAATTGCTCCAGGGTTTTTCGTTACAACGCAAAACAAGTTTTTGCTTTTCGATGAAAAAGGAAACAACACCGAACGCGGCCAAAAAATTATAAATGGAACACCAATGGGCCGTTATGGCGAAATTGATGAATTGGTGGGTACATCGGTCTATCTGTTGAGCGATATGTCGAAGTTTGTTACCGGAGTGGTAATTCCTATCGACGGAGGATTTAGTGCTTACAGCGGAGTATAAAAAAAGTCAATGGTCATAAATCATTAGTAAAAACAATATCAAGTGACTTATTTACTAATGACTTATCAACTAATGACTCAATGACTATTGACTAATGAATCAATGACTTAATGACTAATAATTTATTGACTAAAAAAATGGAACTTAAAAAAAATTGTAAATATGCTTTGGTAGTGCCAACAAGTATGGGCGTTCGCATTACACCTGTTAAAGGGCAACCCGTTCATTCGAGCGATACGTTTAAAATACAGGCAACTAGTGCCGAAACCAATGTTGCAAGTATTGCATCGTTTTTAGGATTGCCGGTTAAAGTGTTAACTACTTTTGTAAAAGGCAGTCCTATTGCTAAATTCATAAAAAGTAATTTGCGCAGCAGGTTCATGGATTATGAAGGTCCCGAAGTTGAACAAGGCGGACCTTGGGGTTATCGTCATCAGTTTAACATTGCCGATAGTGGATATGGATCGCGTGGCCCAAGGGTGCAAAATGATCGTGCCGGTGAAGTTGGCCGCACATTGAATGTTAAAGATTTCGACCTAGATCGAATTTTTGGCGACGAAGGTGTTCAAATTGTACACCTCTCGGGATTAATTGGTGCACTATCGCCCGAAACCAGCCAGTTTTGTCTTGAGTTAGCCAGGGCAGCAAAAAAATATGGTACTAAAATTTCGTTCGACCTTAATTACCGTGCAACCTTTTGGAAAGGCCGTGAAAAAGAATTGCGTGAAATGTTTACCGAAATTGCTTCGGTGTCGGATATTTTGATTGGCAACGAAGAAGATTTTCAACTATGCCTTGGTATCGAAGGTCCTGAGGCTGGTGGTGAAGGCATTCAGCAAAAAATTGATGGTTTCAAAGAGATGATTACCCGCGTGAAAAAAGCTTTCCCAAATGCATCGGTTTTCACAACTACTTTACGCGAGGTAGTAAGTGTAAATCACCATTTATGGGGTGCTATTATGTTGGCCGGTAACGAGTGGCAAGTGGTTGAACCACGTGATATTACAGTACTCGATCGAATAGGTGGAGGCGATGGCTTTGTTGGCGGTATGTTATATGGTATTTTGAAAGAGTGGCCAAGCGAAAAATGGATTCAGTTTGGCTGGGCTACAGGTGCAATGGCAACTACCTTTTTAACCGATTATGCACAGCCTGCCGATGAAGAAATGGTGTGGAGCATTTGGAGCGGAAATGCACGAGTAAAACGATAAACTGTTTAAAAATGTCATTCATTTAATATCCGTTTTTAACTGGCATCTGAAAAATGAGCATTACTTACAAAAAATAACTATATTCAACATCTAACAAAATTTTAATGCGTATGAAAAGAATATATTTACTTATTACAATTATTTTATTGTTTTTTGTTGCTGTATTTAGCAGTTGCTCAGTAAATAACGGTAGAAATGTTAAGATAGGTTTTTTAATTCACGCTACAACCAGTTCGCGTTGGCAAATGGATATTGCTTATGTAAAAGAAAGAGCTTCAGAAATTGGTGCCACAATTATCTTAAAAGATGCTTTGGGCGACGAAAACTTGCAGTTAAAACAGGCTTCTGAGTTAATTGACGAAGGAGTGGATGCCATTATTGTGGTTGCTGCCAATCAGAACACTGCTGCCGGTATTGTACGCGATGCACATAAAGCCAATGTTCCGGTTATTGGTTACGACAGGCTCATCAAAAATTCCGATCTTGATTATCTCGTTTCTTTCGAATACGAAAAAGTAGGCGCATTAATGGTTGAATACATGTTTGATAAACTCGATAAAGGCAATTTTGTGATGCTTTGGGGCGACGCGCTCGATGCCAATGCCCTAATGGTGAAAAATGGTATCGAAAAAGCTATTGCAAGTAATCATAAATCTTCTCAATTCAATTTGGTTTATAAAACTTTTGTGTCCGACTGGAGTTATAAAAATGCAAATCACATAATGAAAGATGTTTTGGCATTTTCACCCGAAAAGATCGATGCTGTTATTGCATGTAACGACCCCTTGGGAATTGGAGCATTCGATGCGCTTATTGAAAACGGATATCAACCGGGCGAAGTAATTATTACCGGACAAGATGCTACTTTGGAATTTTTACACTCTATGCTGAGCGATGGAATGACCATGTCAGTAGCTAAACCAATTAAAGAACTGGCTTATGGAGCAGTCGATTTAGTAGCAGGTTTAATTAAGACAGGTAAAGCCGAAGGTTTTGATAGTCGAGTAAACAATGGCCGTAAAGATGTTCCTGCAAAATTGTTCTCACCCCTTTCGGTCGATAAAAGTAATTTTGAGAATGAATTGATTGAAAGTGGTGTGTTTACCCGCGAACAGGTATTCAAAAATTAAAAATCAATTAAAAATTTTTATATGATATTCTTCGAAAAAGGTTCACCCAGTACTTCATTGTCCGATGTCGATTTAAAAGAAGGGCTGTTCGAAGCCCTCGATAAAATTGGACAAAAAAACAAAGTATTGGCCATACCGCCCGATTATACGCGCTTGCCCTCAAAAGCAGGTGTGCTTACTTCATTTGCCTATCAATATTATAATGATTTGTTGACCGATATTTTACCGGCTTTAGGAACACATTCTCCCATGACCGCACAGCAAATCGGACACATGTTTCCGGGCGTGCCTGCACATCTGTTCCGAGTTCACGATTGGCGCAACGATGTAATCACTTTAGGTGAAGTTCCTGGCGAATTTATCGAAGAGGTTTCAGAAGGCAAAGTGAATTTTAAATGGCCTGCCCAAGTGAATAAACTTTTGGTTGAAGGTGGTTTCGATTTAATGCTTTCGTTGGGACAGGTTGTGCCGCACGAAGTAGTGGGAATGGCCAATTATAATAAGAATATTTTTGTAGGTACCGGTGGTTCCGAGGGAATTAACAAAAGCCACTACATTGGTGCTGCTTATGGTATGGAGCGCATGATGGGGCGTGCCGATACGCCTGTTCGTAAGGTTTTTAATTACGCTACCGATCATTTCGCATCGCATTTACCCATCGTTTATGTGCAGACCGTTGTTGGAGTCGATACTGATGGGAAACTGGTTACCCGTGGCCTTTTTATTGGCGACGATTTTGAAGTGTTCACCAAAGCTGCTGAACTTTCATTGAAAGTGAATTTCGACATGGTGCCCAAACCTCTGAAAAAAGTGGTGGTTTGGCTCGATCCAACCGAATTCAAAAGTACCTGGCTGGGCAATAAAAGCATTTATCGCACCCGCATGGCTATGGCCGACGGTGGCGAACTAATTGTTTTGGCTCCTGCCTTAAAAGAATTTGGCGAGGACAAGCAAATTGATATGCTGATCAGAAAATATGGCTATTTTGGAACTCCGGCAACTTTAAAAGCCGTTGACGAAAATGACGATTTGCAGGCCAACCTAGGAGCAGCAGCGCATTTGATTCATGGCTCTTCAGAGGGACGCTTCAGTATAACGTATTGCCCCGGTAAGGGCGAAGGCAAAATTACCCGTGCCGAAATTGAAAGTGTTGGATTTAATTGGGCCGATTACGACGAAATGACTGCCCGTTACAGCCCCGACACATTGAAAAACGGCTTTAATACAATGCCCGATGGCGAAGAAATATTTTACATATCGAACCCGGCTTTGGGGCTTTGGGCACATCCCGATAGGTTTAAGTAGGAGTAAGTCAATGGTCAATAAGTCAATAGTATAAATTAGATAGAAAAAAAAACAAAAAATAAGAATTATGAGCAAAAAAGCAGACATAGGATTAATTGGTTTAGCTGTTATGGGTGAAAACCTGGTGCTAAACATGGAAAGCAAAGGTTTTACCGTTGCTGTTTTTAACCGCACTGTCGAAAAAGTAGATAGTTTTATGAGCGGTCGCGGTGCAGGGAAAAACTTTATTGGAGCTCATTCAATTGAAGAATTATGTGCTTCGTTGGAGCGCCCGCGCAAAGTAATGATGTTGGTAAAAGCCGGTAAGCCGGTCGATGATTTTATCGATCTAATTATTCCCCACCTCGAAGAAGGCGACATCATTATTGATGGTGGTAACTCGCACTTCCCCGATACCATTCGCCGTACCAAGTATGTTGAGAGCAAAGGACTGTTGTATATCGGTACCGGCGTTTCGGGTGGTGAAGAAGGCGCTTTGTTGGGCCCTTCGATGATGCCTGGAGGATCGCCAGCAGCATGGCCACATGTGAAAGATATTTTTCAGGCTGTAGCTGCTAAAGTTGAAGATGGATCTCCTTGTTGCGATTGGGTAGGGCAGGATGGCGCCGGCCATTTTGTTAAAATGGTTCACAATGGTATCGAGTATGGCGATATGCAAATTATTACCGAGGCTTATCAGATTATGAAGGAATACCTTGGAATGAACGCCGACGAAATGCACGAGGTTTTCAAAAAATGGAATACCGAAGAACTCGATTCGTACTTAATTGAAATTACCCGCGATATTTTAGGTTACAAAGACGAAGATGGATCGGCTTTGGTTGAGAAAATTCTCGATACAGCCGGACAAAAAGGTACCGGTAAATGGACTGGCGTTGCTGCCCTCGATTTGGGTATCCCGCTTACATTAATCGGCGAGTCGGTTTTTGCCCGTTGTCTCTCGGCTCAAAAAGATTTGCGCGTAAAAGCTTCGAAAGTAATAAATGGCCCAACACCAAAATTCGAAGGCGATAAAGAACAGTTTATCGAAGATATTAAAATGGCGCTTTACGGAGCAAAAATCATTTCGTATGCGCAAGGCTACAACCTGATGATGGAAGCAGCACAAGAATACAAATGGGATTTGAACTATGGTGGCATTGCTCTGATGTGGCGTGGCGGATGCATTATCCGTTCGGCATTTTTGGGCGACATCAAAAAAGCTTTCGATAACAACCCGAAACTCGAAAACCTATTGCTCGATCCATTCTTCAAACAAAAAATTGAAAGCGCTCAAGCCGGTTGGCGCAGGGTATGTGCCTCGGCTCTTGCAAACGGCATACCTGTTCCTGCACTTACTTCGGCATTGTGTTATTTCGATGGTTTCCGCAGCGAGCGCTTACCTGCTAATTTATTGCAAGCACAGCGCGATTATTTTGGCGCACATACATACGAGCGTGTTGATAAGCCCCGTGGCGAATTCTTCCATACCAATTGGACTGGCCGTGGTGGCGATACCGCTTCGTCAACTTACAACGTATAATTAATAAGGATACCTGTTGTTTTCCTAACTACAGCAGGTATCTTCTTTTTTTCTAACACTAACTAATCAACAATGAAACGAAGGGATTTTTCAAAAATAATTGGAGCAGCCTCGGCGGCAGCTGTTTTGGCTCCATCGTTTGCTATGGGAAGCCTTAATTCCAAAAAACGAAAAGTGGTTTTGGTAGGCACTGGTATTAGGGGAAATTCGTTCTGGGGGAAACAAATTATTGATGCTTTTTCCGATTTAGTCGAATTTGTTGGTCTTTGCGATATTAACGAAAGCAGGTTGAAATATGCTCAAAAGTATATTGGCGTTAATTGCCCGCTGTATTCCAATTTCGATAAAATGCTTGACGAAACCATGCCCGATTTGGTAATGGTTACTACTGTTGATGCAACTCACGATGAATTCATTATTAAATCGCTTGAGCGAAACATCGATGTTTTGACAGAAAAACCAATGACCACCGACGAGTATAAGTGTGATGCCATTATGAAGGCCGAACGTGCTTCGAAAGCTAAAATAATTGTAGGTTTTAACTACAGGTGGAGCCCTTACATGACCAAAATTAAAGAGCTGTTGGCTGCCAATACAATTGGAAAGATCACTTCAGTCGACTTTCATTGGTACTTGAACACTTATCATGGTGCTTCGTATTTTAGGCGTTGGCATGGCCAAATGGATAAAAGCGGATCGCTTTGGATTCATAAAGCTACACACCATTTCGACTTGTTAAACTGGTGGCTCGACTCCGATCCTGCCGAAGTTTTTGCAATGGGAGCATTGGAACATTATGGTAAAAATGGCCCTTTTAGAGGCGAAAATTGCAGGAACTGTGCACACACAAAAGAATGTAAGTTTTACCTCGATATTACCAAAGATAAAACTTTAATGGATTTGTATGTGGCACATGAACATGTTGATGGTTACATTAGGGACAACTGTTTGTTCCGCGAAGAGATTGATATTTACGATAAAATGTCGGCTCAAATTAAATATGCAAACAATGCAGTGGTCAATTATTCGTTAACAACATACAGTCCGTTCGAAGGTTGGCGAATTGCTTTTAATGGTATTGATGGCCGTATTGAAGCTTGGCTCGATATTCCTTATCAGAAAAACGACGAGCTCGACCAGGAAGCTTTGCATAAGCTCGAAATGTCGCAGGATGCTAGTGATTTTATGGTGCACGAACCTGTAATTGTTCATAAACTTTGGAACAGCCACGACACCCAAATGGTTTCGTACGACAGGCGCGGCCATGGCGGTGGCGATGCCCGTTTGCAAGCTAAAATATTCAAGAATCCCGAAGCTTCCGATCCGTTCAAACATTCGGCCGGTAGCCGCGATGGGGCTTTGAGCGTTTTAATAGGTGTTGCAGCGCGAAGAAGTATCGAACAGAATAAATTGATTAAAATTGCCGATTTGACCGATATTAAAATTTCGCCTAGTCGCGAAAGCTAATTGATAATAATGATGATTAAAAAAAAGAAATTGATTTTCCGAAACTTCGGGCTTTTATTGTTAATTGTACCGTTTTTTCTGGTATCGTGTGAAAATATAAACCAAACAACCGAGTTGAAATTGGCTCATGGTCTCGACCCTTCACATCCGGTGCATAAAGGCATGGTTTATATGGGGCAAGTGCTCGAAGAAATTTCGGAGGGCAAAATGAAGCTCGAGATATACCCCAGTGGACAGCTGGGTACTGAGCAACAAAATGTTGAATTGTTGCAAATTGGTAGTTTGGCAATTACAAAAGTTTCGGCCGCAGTACTCGAAAGCTTTACCGATAACTATCAGGTATTGGGGCTTCCTTACATTTTTAAATCAAAAGAGCATTCGTATAAAGTGCTCGATGGCGAAATAGGTGAAGAACTTTTGTTGAGCATCGACCGATACAATATGCGCGGTCTTTGTTTTTACGATGCCGGTGCACGTAGTTTTTATACCATCAACAAACCAATAAATCATCCCGACGATTTAAAAGGGATGAAAATACGGGTGATGCAAAGCCAAACTGCCATGGGCTTAATTAGGGCGATGGGTGGTTCGGCAACACCCATATCGTGGGGCGAATTGTACACCGCACTGCAAAGCGGAGTAGTTGATGGGGCTGAAAACAACCCGCCAAGTTTATATACTTCGCACCATTACGAAGTGTGCAAATATTACTCGATTAATGAACACACAATGGTCCCCGACGTATTGGTTGTAAGTACTGTTGTTTGGAATAAACTTACCGACCAGGAAAAAAAATGGCTTAGCGAAGCTGCAAAACGTTCGGTACCTAAACAACGCGAATTGTGGGCTGAATCGGAACGCGAATCGCTCCGTATTGTTCAGGAAAATGGTGTTGTAATAAATTATCCCGATAAGGCACCTTTTGCCGAAAGGGTTGAACCAATGATTGCCGAGTACGAAAAACGGCCCGAATTGTATGATTTGATTAAACGCATTAGAGAGGTGGAATAAACTGTTATGGAACTACGTAAAAAAGTCGATAAAGTCTTAGAATTTGTTTTAATAGGTTTGATGATAGTGCTTATTGCCGATGTTTCGTGGCAAGTAATCAGTCGC
Organism: Prolixibacteraceae bacterium; assembly: GCA_035380005.1. Taxonomy (GTDB): domain Bacteria; phylum Bacteroidota; class Bacteroidia; order Bacteroidales; family Prolixibacteraceae; genus Roseimarinus. Next base: position 15,706 of record DAOSWJ010000004.1, read on the forward strand.
TACTTGTTATCTGCTCCCAGTTCGTTTACCGACGAATTGGCCGGCTATCTCCTTATTTGGGTTGGTGTGCTTGGAGCTGCTTATGTGGCAGGTAAACAAGAACACCTGGCCATCGATTTGTTATTGCAGAAATCGTCGCCCGAAAGGCAACGTAAGCTGATAATAATTATCAATGTAATTATTTTGCTTTTTGCTGTAACCGTAATGATTATTGGTGGCGCTTGGCTGGTGATAACCCGTTTTAAATTTGGTGTTTTATCTGCAGCTTTGCATCTTCCCTTAGGATATGTTTACATGGTAATGCCTTTAAGTGGCTTACTTATTGTTTACTATTCAATTGAGATTATTAGGGAAAAATTTAAAAACCGTAGTACTAAATAAACTCTTAAACAGAGGAAAAAAGCATTTAATATGGAATTTCTTGGAATAATAATATTGGTGGTCAGTTTTGTATTGTTGCTGGTTTTAGGGGTGCCCATTGCCTTTAGTATTGGCATTTCGGGCATATTAACCATGTTGGTAAGCATCGACTCGTTGGCTGCTTTAACTACGTTTGCACAACGCATGGCTACGGGTCTCGATAGTTTTGCATTGTTGGCCATTCCGTTTTTTATACTGGCAGGTAATATCATGAACCGTGGAGGTATTGCCATGCGCTTAATTAACCTGGCACGCGTAGTGGTTGGGCGTTGGCCGGCCGGTTTAGCTTTTGTGAACGTTTTTGCCAATATGTTGTTTGGTGCCATTTCGGGGTCGGCAGCGGCTTCGGCATCGGGAATTGGTGCAATAATGAAAGGCGAAATGAAACGCGAAGGGTATAACGAAAACTTTAGTGCAGCTGTTAACATATCATCGGCAACAACTGGTTTATCAATTCCTCCCAGTAATATTTTAATTGTATATTCATTGGCAAGCGGTGGTGTTTCGGTTGCGGCCCTTTTTGTTGCAGGTTATTTACCTGGCATACTTACTGGGGTTTCTATTATGTTGATGGCAATGAGCATGATGGTATATCAAAGCAAAGGCTTTAAAGGTGTAGCAAAGTCGTTACTGACAGTGTTTAGCGTAATAGCAGCAATGGCACTTGTTGGTATTGGTTTAAATGCAGCAAACAACGCTTCAGGTTTACTTTTTGGCATTGCAGTTTTTGTGCTTAATGCGCTTGTTCTTTTTTATATTGGCCGCTTGGCATATAAAAAACCACAAGGTTTTAAGCGTGCTTTAAAAATACTTTGGGATGCAATTCCCAGCTTAATGTTGTTGGTAATTGTTATTGGCGGCATTTTAGCAGGCCTTTTTACTGCTACCGAGGCTTCGGCTGTTGCGGTTGTTTACGCATTAATTCTGGCTTTGGTTTACAAAGAAATGAAAATTAGCGATCTGCCGCAGGTTATTTTGCAGTCGGTTCGTACTACATCAATTGTACTGCTATTGGTTGCTACGTGTATCGGGCTATCGTGGATTATGGCTTACGAAAATATTCCGCAAAATGTTAGCGATTTGCTCTTGGGCCTAAGCGATAATAAGTTTGTAATTCTTTTGATTATTAACTTAATATTGCTGATTGTGGGCGTGTTTATGGACATGACACCGGCCGTTTTGATATTCACGCCAATTTTCTTGCCCATTGTAACCGAAATGGGTCTCGATCCAATACATTTTGGAATCATAATGGTGCTGAACTTAAGCGTTGGATTATGTACTCCACCCGTAGGATCTGTACTGTTCATAGGTTGTAGTGTGGCTAATGTTCGTATCGAAAAGGTAATTAAACCTTTGATTCCAATGTTTATTGTGATGATTTTTACATTGTTACTGGTAACTTACATTCCACAAATCAGCATGTGGTTACCCAATTTATTCGGATTATAAAATTTTAATTAAATGAGAAAAATAGGAAAATATTCGTTTGGTATTGGCGATCGCTTTGCCCATCAGGGTAAGGCACAATTGAAAGCTTTTGTAGCTGCTAAAGACCAACTGGGCATTGATTTTACTCCGGTTTGGAATAAATCGAACCGCGAACATACTACAATTGGCACCCAACCTACTTCGGTGCGAAAAGAAGCCAATGAAGCTGTTGCTGCTCTTGGCTGGCAAGGTGATTATTTTGTCGATGCCGACCATATTAACCTGAACAATGTGGAGGCTTTTGTTGAGCCAAGCGATTTTTTTACAATCGATGTGGCCGATTATATTGGCGAAGCATCAACTGAATCTGATGTTCAGCAATTTGTTGCCAATCATCAATCTTTTGTTGGGAAGTTAAGTATCCCGGGCATCGACGAAACATTTGAAGTAAGTGTGGATTGGTTAAAAAACTTTGCCAACAGCTACCTTAAAGCCATTGCCGAAGCTGCTAAAGTGTACAACTATTTGGTCGATAAAAAAGGGTTTGGCAATTTTGTACCCGAAGTTTCGTGCGACGAAACCGACACGCCACAGTCGCCACTCGATTTGTTTTTTATTTTAAAACTGTTGGCCGACAATAACTTGCCTGCGCAAACCATTGCACCTCGCTTTTCGGGCCGTTTTAATAAAGGGGTCGATTATGTTGGCGATGTTGCTCAGTTCGAAAAAGAATTTGAACAAGATTTATTGGTAATTAAACATGCTGTTGCCCAATTTGGCTTACCCGATAACCTTAAACTCAGTGTGCATTCAGGCAGCGATAAATTTGCCATTTATCCGATTATTGGAAAGCTAATTCAAAAGCACGATGCAGGCATACACATTAAAACAGCAGGTACAACCTGGCTCGAAGAAATTGCCGGTTTGGCCGTTTCGGGTGGCGAAGGGCTTAAGCTGGCACAAAAAGTTTATGTCAAAGCTTATCTCAAGATGGATGAATTAACAGCACCTTATGCTTCGGTAATTGATATCAAGTTGCAAAACCTGCCATCGCCCGAAGAGGTAAATAACTGGACAGCCCAACAATTTGCAGGAGCTGTTATTCACGATCAAAGCAATCCCTTGTTTAACCCCGATTTACGACAGTTAATTCATGTTGGCTACAAAGTGGCGGCCCAACTGGGCGATGAGTACATTAATTGTCTCGAAAAGTTTGAAGCCAATATCGAAAAACAGGTGTTCGATAATATTTTCGAAAGGCACATGAAGCGTTTGGCTCTTATTGCAAAAAAATAATTATTCTAATAAATAATCAAAATAGCAGGGCAACAAATGGTTGTCCTGTTTTTTTTTTTTAATAGATGTTGAGTGTGCTTTGAATTTGTTGACAAAAAGTTCTATCTTTCAATTCGATTAATTTATATTCATCATGAATGATCAACATTTGTCAGAAATTAAAAAGCTCGAAAAAGAAGTTATAGAACTTAATAGGCAGTTAGAAACAGCAAAGCAAATGCTTGAGCTCAAAGATCACCAAATAATGAATATCTTTTCGAACTTGAGCCACGAGTTGCGAACTCCGCTGAATGGCATTGTGGGCTTTTCGGAGCTGTTAAGTGGCTCCGATGTAAACCCTGGTGATGTTAAACAATATGCCGCTGTTATTGAAGAAAGCAGTAATATGCTCATATCGGTTTGGAACGATGCTTTCGATTTAGTAAAAATTGAATCGAGCAAGTATAATGTATATGCTGAACCATTCGACCTAAACGATCTTATATATCAACTATTTATAAAATACAGGCCTTTAGCCGAAAAAAAGAATCTACAGTTATTTCTCGAAAACCTTATTAGCGAGGAGTTTATAGTGAGCCTTCCGCTTAACGAACTTAAAAAAGTATTGGAGAAGCTAATCGAAAATGCAATAAAATATACCAAACAAGGGTGGATAAAAATACATTATAAAATTAAAGGCGAACTGATAATTTTCGAAGTTGAAGACACCGGCATCGGGATAAACGAGTCGGTTCGCTCAAAGTTGTTTCATAGTTTTACTGCCGAGGAGGTTTCAAAGTCGAGAAATGTTAGTGGTACTGGACTCGATTTGACATTGTGCAATGGTTTGGTTCAGCTTATGGGGGGAACAATCGAATATCATCCCTCTTCAGGCCAAGGGTCAGTTTTCAGATTCTCGGTTATTAATCATCATCGTTAACAGTTTGCTTTTTAGCACCTAAGCATATAAATTGGCCATAGTGCCGATTTGTTAAATAAATGTGAACTGCTTCCTTTTATTTTGTGGCGAAAGTATTAAATTTGCAGGTCAATAAACGAGGGCTTTTTTATGAAGGATAAGAACTTCAATTACTGCAAAACCCTTACTGAATACAGAAGGGAAAAAACTAATCCGGTTGATATCGGCGGGGTGCCGCTTGGTGGGCTCAATCCAATTCGTGTACAGTCGATGACTGATACCGATACCATGGATACCGATGCTACCGTTGAGCAATTTTTGCGGATTGTAAAGGCAGGAGCCGATTATGTACGTATAGCTGTTAAAAGTACCAAAGATGCCCACAACCTTAAAGAAATAAAACAACGCATACGCTCAATGGGCATTATGACACCAATTGTTGCCGATGTGCATTTTAATCCTAAAATTGCCGAAATTGCTGCTCGCTACGTTTCTAAGGTGAGAATTAACCCGGGTAATTTTTACGATAAGAGAGCTCAGTTTCATAAATATGTATATAGCGATGCTGATTATAGAAAAGAACTTGAAAGCATTGAAGAAGCTATAGTCCCTTTTATCAATATTTGCAAAGAACACGGAACAACAGTGCGTATTGGTGCCAACCAAGGTTCGCTATCCGATCGCATAATGAGCCGCTATGGCGATACACCTGCCGGCATTGTTGAATCGGTTATGGAGTACCTTCGTATTTGCCATAAACACGATTTCGATAAGATTGTTATTTCAATAAAGTCGTGGAATACCCGTATACTGGTTTATACTGTAAGGTTGATGAACTACAAAATGCGCCTCGAAGGAATGAAATATCCTTTTCATATTGGTGTAACTGAAGCCGGCGAGGGGCAAGATGGACGTATCCGTTCGGCTGTGGGTATTGGTACTTTATTGATCGATGGTATTGGCGATACAATTCGGGTTTCGCTTACCGAAAAGCCTGAAAACGAAATACCTTATGCCAAAAAATTAATTAAAGTTGTTGAGGATCGCAGGGGCCACGAACACATCGAAGCACCAACTTTTACTCAAACCAATCCTTTTGAATACGAAAGGCGTTACGGAAGGCCGGTACGCAAAATTGGCGGGCGAAGGCTTCCTGTGGTTATTGCCTCGTTAAACGATAACAGCATAGTTGAGGTTTCGAACTTGAATGGCCGTACCGAACCCGATTATTATTTCGATGGAAGGAATATACTCAATAAAAAAGGGCGCAAATTCCCCATTCTTACTTTAGAAGATTATTTGTTTAACGATATCTACCAAAGCACTCATCGTTTTATACGTACAACACGTAAAGAATTTGTTCGGTTTAAAAGGGCGAACCCCGAGTTAATTACCAAACTGAAGGCCGAACGAAAAGCAGTGATATTGCTCGAGTCGGACAACAAAAACCGTTATGCCGATATGCGAGCATTCTTTATGTTGCTCGAATCAATTATTTGTCGTTTATCGGTTGTGCTTTGGGGGCATTATAACGAAAAATCGTTGCAGGATTTACAACTTAAAGCTGCAACCGATTTTGGCGGTTTGTTCATCGATGGATATGGCGATGGCATTCTCATTTCAAACGAGAACGATTCAATATTCTATTCAGAACTTAAAAATACAAGTTTCCAAATATTACAGGCTACCCGAATGCGAATCTCACAGTCGGAATTCATTTCGTGCCCGGGTTGTGGTCGTACCCAGTTCGATTTGCATGCTACAACTAAAGCCGTGAAGGAGCATTTTTCGCACCTTAAACACCTGAAAATTGGTATTATGGGTTGCGTTGTTAACGGTCCCGGCGAAATGGTCGATGCCGATTATGGTTTTGTTGGTGCTGGCAACGGAAAAGTAAACCTTTATAAAGGATCGAAGGTTGTAAAAAGGCATATCCCCTACGAAGAAGCTGTAGGCGAGCTCGAAACCATTATTCGCGAAAATGGCGATTGGGAAGAACAATAATTCTTTTTACTTTTTCTGAAAAATAGTGCTTCCTAGTTTCACGTAAAGTGAGTGTTTTTTTTTAGCGAAGTATTTAATTTCTGTATCTTCAATTTTATTTAATTGATAAATGTCATGAATTGGATACTTGCCAAAAGAAACATTACCGATCACTTTGTGAAAATTGAAGTCGAAGCTGAAAATATAGCATCACAATACCAAGCCGGCCATCATGTTATAATAACTGCAAAGCCTGGTAGCGAGCCGGTTGCGGTTACTATATCGGGGGTTAACTTGCAAAAAGGCACTATAAGCTTATTGGTTTCCAAAACCGAAAAGGTTTTTTCTTCTCTTTTTCGCCTAAATGTTGGCGACGAGCTGCATAGTGTTACCGGCCCTCATGGCATTGCATTACAATTGCCCGAAGGAGAAACAGTAGTATGTACTGCCAAGTCTGGCGCGGTTTTGCCATTATTGTCTGTAGTTAAAATGCTTGCCGAAAAAAATAAGGTGATTGTTTTGGCCAATGGATCGGCACAAATGCCCTGGAATGAATTGATTAATACTTTCTCAAAATATGCCGAAGTGATTGGAGTAGAGCCCGCTTTTGGCGAAAGTGGCCATTCAGCAGCATTCGCATCAAGTTTGCAAACTTTACTGTCGCGCGAAAACCCACAAAGGGTAATTGCTATCGGATCGATCGATTCGTTAAAACAGTCGTGGGCTGTTGTTCGGCGTTATAACTTGCCGTTACAGGCGCTTATTTATTCACCAACGGTTGTAAATGGTATGCTCGATGGCGTTTATGGTGTTGAAATGTGTAATCGAACAAATTACATTTGTGTCGATGGTGAAAATTTTAATGCCTATTATCCCAATTTCGAAATTATGGCCGAAAGGATGAAACGTTCAGCTGCTTATGCAAATCATCAGGCTGTTAATGTGTAGGGGAGAAAAATTTCAAATTCAAATTATCAACCACAAAATCGAAATTCACAGTTTTGACGATGCTTGCCTGCGTTTCAAATAGCATAAAAAATGCCTCAATCCTGATTTCGGCACTTTCCTAACGCACTTTTTTTAATAAACTCATAAAATACATTTCAGTAAAAAATTACCATATGCTGTAAAACATATGTTTTCTTAATTCTGTCTGTTGTCTGTTTAATTAATAGATAATCAATATTATAGATTTTTTTGAATGGGGGGGGGGGTGATAAACTAATTGTAATATTTTTTGATTAAAACAAAAAATCAATTTGGAAAATAAGATAATGATCATTATCATTGCTGTACAAAAACACAAACGGTGTTCCAAACGCCAATTTTCAGAGGGTATAAAAACAGGGGGAATTTAGTTGTTGTTAAAATTAATTTTTTAACAAATAATATTTTGTAAGTTAAAATGCTTGCTTTAAATGCAGTGTAATGGTATTGTATTGTTTAATAGGAAAAGAGCAGGAAGCCCATCGGGCAAAGATGTAAAATGCTTCCTGCTCGGCTCCTAAAATTGAAAGGAGGTAACAAATGTACGGATAATGATTTGATTTAAGTATTGAAACACTAATATTATGATTTAGTGTTTTTTGTTATTATTTAGGTTTAATAATTAAATTCAGTATTGTCCGGTAAAATTATAACTATTGGGCTAAAGCCCTTGTTAATTGGGACTATACTAACCCCAGCCTTAAGGCTGGGGTTATAAATCGCATCTTTGAAAAGGGGCTTTAGCCCATCATGATAATCAAGATGTTAGCTCATGAAATAATAGTCAATTTATATGTTTTAGGATTTTTACCGGACAACAGTGAATTAAATTAGATTACTATGAAGTATTATGTTGTATTAATAATGTTTTTAGTGTTATTCTCATGTGGCAATAACGAAACAGTTATTGATAATTCACAAACTGGATTATCTATAGAACAAAAAGAAATGATTAAGAAGATGGAAGATGCTTCCAAAATAATTTTACAAATGGTTACTAACGACGAAGTAAATTCGGAACTGAACTGTTTGATTCAACATCAAATGTATGGCGATGATTATATTCCTTTTAAAGATTTGTTTTTCCCAAATAAGAATGATAAACTAAAAAGTAGTGTAGTAGGGGAAACAGCTTTTGCTAAGGCATTTAATGATATAAGCAATTTAAAATCACAAGGTTTGGAAGTTTTAAAAGATTATTTAGTTGAGAATAATTTGGCAATATATATTCCGTATCCATTAAGTGATTATCCCGAAGAAAGAAGAATACCTACAATTACTTTTCATCCATTATTAAACGATAGCGTTAATATTGGTTTTGAACCCATAATTAAAAATTTGGAGCTAATAAGTTATAATGAAGTTGCAGTATGCGAAAATTATACTTTAGAGCATCCGGTTTACATTGTTGTACCAATAAGTAGGCTAGATACTTCTTATGGGAATGAAGAAACAATTGGTTATTTTTCAGATAATCAGGATGTAAAACTTAAAAGTAAAAACTCTTATACTGGATATGAAATCAGAATAAAAAAGGCATGTTGTAAAGTACACTACGATAATATTTTTAATGGAGGATCGGAGGTGTACTTTGGTAATGCACGTGCTGGTTTTGATGGAGGACATGTGTCAACTTTTCCCGATGGATTTCCTTATAGATTTAGTAGACCTGATATAAGAAACGATAGAATTGTAGATATAAATACATTATTTCTCGCAGATTGGTCGGTCGATAATACTCAATTAGTAATGTTTGTTTTTGAAGACGATGAGAGGGGAACACAAGAAGTAAGCGGTCAGGCAAAATTTACTCACAAACAAGCTCAGGTTTCATCGCTGGGGCTTGATGATGTTATCACATATAAAGTTGACAATTCAGGTACATATGAAACAGCTGTAGGCTTTAAACAGACTGTAAATACGCAAGATGCTGTGATTTTTCAAAACGGATATCCTCGGAATTGGTTTTTTGCGACTAATAGCGATAGGAGTGCAGAATGGGGCGATTTTGACGAGGATGATAATGTTGTTTGGAGGGGTGCTAAGGATCAAGTAGAGTGGACAATGACAGTAGCTGAACGTTCCTATTAATAATCAACCGGCCATGAGTAGCTTTCATGGCCGGTAAAATTTTACATATATGAGCAAAAAAATTACAATATTAACAGTTTTAATGTTTCTTACTTTAGGATTATTCTCACAAAACGATTCATTGAAAAGTAGCAATACCGATTTTATATTTTCTGTAAACCGTTCTCTTTTAGGATCTGGTGATTATGTTGCAGTGATGAATGAATTTGGATTGATAAAGAGATTGAAGTTTTCAGGTTTCGAAGCTAGCTTGAATAATGTATTGTCGGCCCAAAGGGTTCCTTATGATGAAAATGTGATTTATAATAGGTCTCATTCTGCAACACATTCATATTTAAGGTTAAATTATTTTATCGAACCGATAGCAATGAAGAACTTTTATTTCAACATTGGGGCAGGTGGCCTTTTTGGATATGTTTCTAATGTTAATATAATACGGCAAAACATACATTTTATGGAATCGTATTACGATGTGGGTTGGCATTTTGGGTATAATATCCGTTTAAAATTAAGGTATCAGGTTAATAGAAATTGGTCTCTGTTTTCCAATGCAGGATATGATTGTTTAAGCGATGGTCATACCAATTTTTATTATGGTATGGGTTTTTCCTATCGAATAAAATAGAAGATTATTTCAAAAGAGTTAAATGAGTATGACAAATTTAACAGTATGATACAGACACTATAAAACTTGTTTTTATTGGTTCTATTTTTTAATCAAAACATATTGATAATATATGAAGAGGCTCTTTCTAGTATTTGCATTACTGATGTTTATAATAAAAATATTTGCTCAACCAAAGATTGAGCTAAGTGCAGGTAAAGGCTATTTTTCGGATGTTTTGCAGTATATATCGCCTGGTTTTGGTTGGGGTGACGAACTTGCCTCAAACCCGAAAGTAGAAGGTAAGGTATTTCATGGTTCTTTAACATGGTTTGAGCTAACCGGTAAAATGAAAACAGGTTTTGATGTGACTTTATTTGTTGGTAGTGGATATACTTGGCAGTATCACAACGATTATTTAGGCTTTTATTGGGACGATCCGTATTATTACGTTTACAATATGTACGGTTTTACTACCAAAAAAGATTTTGCAATTAAAAACCATCATTTTATTCCAGGTGGAGGCTTATCGTATCGTTCGGCAAAAAAAACTTATATCTCATATCAAATAGCTTTTAAGGATGATGATATTGTGTATTCATTCCCTATAGTTCAAAATACTCATTTTGAAGATTTGGGAATTATTTTAAATTTTGATTACATGTATGGTATTACAAAGCACATAGGTATAGGTATTCGTTTAATGGGGCATATTTCAATGGCAATTGGATTGGAGAATATTATGTTGTCACCATTTATAGCTTTACGGATTTGATATCAGTAATGTGAAGCATGAACTTCCGATATTAAATAAAGCACTGGGAATAAAGCATTGATCTTTCCTGGTGCTTTTTTATGTCTATTATCAGTTGTTGGGTTTTGTTGATATAACTAAATCGAACAATAACAACAACAACAATATCAACGTCTTATTCGTCTTCTTCTTTGGGCATTAGTGTTGTAGGGGTGTTTTTTGTGGGGTTATCTCCTTATTTTTCATTCCAGCTTTCGAATTCTTTTTCGTAATTTGCGGGCATGTACGCACTGGTCGATTGCAATAACTTTTATGCTTCGTGTGAGCGGGTTTTTAAGCCCGAACTTAACGGAAAACCTGTTGTGGTTTTGTCGAATAACGATGGATGTGTAATTGCCCGAAGCAACGAGGCAAAAGCTTTGGGTGTGCCAATGGGGGCTCCGGCTTTTAAATATCAAAAGTTTTTCGACGAACATAAAATTGCTGTTTTCTCGTCGAACTATGCCTTGTATGGCGATATGAGCAACCGGGTGATGACCATTTTGGGCGAGATGGCTCCCGAAATTGAGATTTACAGTATCGATGAAGCTTTCCTGCGTTTCGAAAACTGCGATTATCTCAGTTTGGAAGAGCATGGGAAAAATATTCGGCAAAAAGTTTTTCAATCAACGGGTATACCAATAAGTGTAGGCTTTGCTCCAACTAAAGCATTGTCGAAGGTGGCCAACAAAATTGCAAAAAAATTTTCAGATCGAACCGGCGGGGTTTATATTATCGATAGTGAGGCAAAACGCGAAAAGGCACTTAAATGGTTGCCTATTGGCGATGTGTGGGGCATTGGCGGCCGTTATGCCAAAAAATTAACCTACCATGGCGTAAATACTGCATTCGATTTTACCCAAAAACCCGATGCTTGGGTGAAAAAAAACTTTTCGGTGGTTGGCTTGCGGCTCAAACACGAGCTCGAAGGAAAACCTACCCTTGAGATGGAAACTGCTAAAGCCAAAAAGAATATTGCCACAACGCGTTCGTTTGAAAAAATGTACAGCGATATAGATGCATTAAAAGAACGGGTAGTAACTTTTGCCGTTACTTGTTCCGAAAAATTACGAAAACAAAAAAGTTGTTGCAATGCGCTAATGGTTTTTGTGCATACAAACGGTTTTAGGACCGAATTGGCACAATACAGCCGCAATGTAGTTGTAAAACTGCCGTACCCTACTAATTCGGCCATTGAGCTTGCGCGCTTTGCCGTGCAGGGCTTGGAATACATTTTTAAAAATGGGTACCAGTATAAAAAAGCGGGCGTAATTGTTATGGATTTAGTGCCCGACAGCGAAAGGCAAATGACCCTTTTCGATGGGCCTAACCTGAAACACATCGATTTAATGAAAACAATCGACAAGCTGAATCAAAGTATTGGTCAACAGAAAATTAAATTGGCCAGCCAGGATTTAGACCGTACATGGAAAATGCGTCAGGAGAAACTATCGCCCCGATACACAACACGTCTCGACGAGTTGATTGTAATAAATGCCCGCTAAAATTTGCTCAAACGTTTTTAGCTTTTAAGCTCACGCTAAAGTTTGTTTAAACATTCTTTTTGTAACACCTGATCCAGTCAATATCAAGCCGGTGGGGCAGGTTATTGGTGGGTTTTATTACTTCGGTTTCAATGCGTAAACCAAGCGCCGTATGCGGAATGGTTTCGTTTATTTGCCCAAAAACCTTATCATTTATTGTCCATTCAACCCGTTCGGCATTCCAATTTAGCCCAATAATAATGTAGCCTTTTAACGAATTTTTAAGGTTTACAGAGTTGAATTGGTGCCCGTGTTGATCGATGTTGATGAGCCCACCTTTAATGTCGTTGCCACATGCGGTAAACAAGCGTATGCAGGTTTCTTCTTCGGCATCAACCAGTGAAACTGAAGTAACAACACCTTTAACTTTTGAGGCTTTCAGCTTAATTTCAAAGTGCCCGTACTCTTGCATAAAATGGTTCAAGGTATGCGCAACTCCCGAAACATAGTTGAATGTTTTGTTGATAAAACCGTGGTTTTCGTCCCAATACAGGCCTTCTATTTGTTCTTTTTTAGTTTCGAGTGTTAACAGGTTGTTTTCAACATCAAAGTTGTCGCCGTTGTTGTAGTACTGAAGTTGGTTTTTAATACTGAAGTTTTTGCCGGGGCCTTTTTCAGCAATAGGGGTAACAAACGACCATACCTTCGGGTCGAGATTATAAAATTCTTCTTCGAAAGTTAACTTCCATTCCCTGAAAAATTTAAAGGCATCGGTGTCGTTATAGCTCATATAGAGCTGTATTTCGGGATCGGCGTTCAGTTTGTTGTATTCGGCGATTGTTTTGAAGTCGTCGGTTTTTTCGTAACGCTTGGTGTCGAGCAGGTAATTCTTGCGTTCGTTGAATTTTTCTGATTCAATTTCGGTTTTAATGTCGTTGTATTGGTTCAATAAGGTTGACCCTTCGATATTCTGAAAGTTTTTGTATGCTTTCGATTTTTTGAAACGGAAATAAAAAATAGTATCAGAGGCCGATTTTAAGTCGTTGAATTTTTTGAATTTTTCGAAGGCTTCGGTTTGTTCCCACACTTCGGTGTTTTGTTTGTCGGCTTTTTTTCTTTTTTTGAATGCTTTGAACTCGGCTTTGTATTGCCCGCCTTTTACAAAGCGTTTAAGTTCGTCGAGCTGTTTTTCAATGCCCTCTTTTTCTATTTCTTTAAAGCGTGCAAGTTCAACCGACGACTTGGTATCGAAGTAAGCTTTTAGTTTTGTGTTTTTGTCGAACTTCTGATAGCGTTTTTCTAAAACCTCTTCGGGCGACCCTTTGTAGCTTAACGATTCTAGTTCTTTCTTTTTTTCAATAAAAGGTGTCGATTCAACTTTTTCTTTCAATGAAAGATAGGTTTTCAGGTCGTCCGACTTTTCGACCTTCATGTATGTTTGGTAATCGTTCCAAAGCTGAAGCCTTTCTTGCTCCAGTGTTTCGGTTGCTTTAATTTTGTTGAAAAGAAACATATGTTCGTTTATTTAATTTTTGTATTGGCTGCTACGGTAAAAATAAGAAAAATGTTAGCTCACATAAATTTTCGAGCACCAAATTAACCAAATAATTTTATTATGGCTTATTTTTTTTGCACTGTTGCATATTGTTGGTTGTAAGTTTGCTTTTTTAAACACCTATTGATGTTTAAAATTCTTTGTTTTAAACGTAATTGTAAACCCATCTATTATCGATAAAACAATAAAATACTATATTTGAAATAAATTTCAACCAATGGAACAACGAAAAACAGACCACATCCAACTTGCCGCACTCTCGGTGCCTGCTACGGTAGGTGCCGACGATCGTTTTTATTATGAACCAATGCTAAGTGCGCATCCCGAAAAAAAAACCGCTTTTAGCTTTTTGGGTCAAAAAATGGATTTCCCGCTTTGGATTTCGAGCATGACAGGTGGCTCGGCCGAAGCTAACCGCATAAACCATATACTGGCCGAAGCTTGTGCCGATTTTGGATTGGGCATGGGGCTGGGCTCATGCCGTACTTTGTTAGACAGTGACCGTTATCTCGATGATTTCGATTTGAGAAGTATTATTGGCAACGAATTGCCATTGTATGCCAATTTGGGCATTGCTCAAATTGAAAAACTAATTGACAATAAACAAACTGACAAGGTGCATTTCCTGGTCGATAAGCTCAAAGCCGACGGGCTTTTTATTCATGTAAACCCTACTCAGGAATGGCTTCAACCCGAGGGCGATATGCTCAGTAGGCCAGCTTTCGAGACAATAGCTGCTTTTGCCGAACTGCTCGGAGGTAAATACAAGTTGATTGTGAAAGAAGTAGGGCAGGGCATTGGCCCCGAAAGTTTAAAAATGCTTATGCAATTGCCCATTGATGGTATCGAGTTTGCAGCTTTTGGCGGTACTAACTTCGCCAATATCGAAATAATGCGCAATGCAGGCGGCCATGCCCAATACATGTATCCACTATCGATGTTTGGCCATAGTGTAAACGAAATGATTGACTTCGCCAATAACTTGCACAAAGATGCAGCGAATAAAAACTTACAATTGATCGTTTCGGGGGGAATTAAAAATTTTCTCGATGGCTATTATGGTGTGGCTAAGTCGCTTTTTCCGGCTGTTTATGGTATGGCTGGTGTCATTTTGCAGCATGCCATGGTGTCGAAAGCCGATTTATACGATTTTTTGAAGGCTGAAACCGAAGGGTATAGGTATGCTTCATCGTTTTTGAAAATACGTAAGTGAGTAATTATGTAATTTTTTAAATATAATGAAATGAGAAAGTTTAGTATAATGCTTTTTGCTTTTTTAGGCATATTTACACAAAATATTATGGCACAACCCGATCAAACAATTGCAAATAATTTCGAGTTTCAACTCGACAAATATTTGGGTACTTGGTACGAAATTGCCCGTTTTGATCATAAATTTGAACGAGGGCTCGAAAAGGTTACGGCAACTTACTCGTTACGCAACGATGGAAAGATTAAGGTATTGAACCAAGGTTATAAAAACGGAAAACATAAAACTGCTGTTGGAAAAGCCCGCTTGAAAGATGCTGCTAAACCCCGGCGCCTCGAGGTGTCGTTCTTCTTGTTCTTTTATGGGCCTTACAATATTCTTGAGCTTGATGAAAACTACCAGTATGCTTTAATTGGCAGCAATACCGACGATTATTTGTGGATTTTAAGCCGCACACCCGAAATGGACAGTGCAACTTACCAAATGTTGATCGATAAAGCCCAAAAGCGCGGTTACGATACCCAAAAACTGATAAAGGTTGTGCAATAGCCAAAACAATAACAGTGAAATATGAGGATTGTATTAAGTGTTTTGTTTTTCCCCTTTACTTTTTTGCGTTTTTTATTGCTTATTCTTGTATCAGTTTTTTTTGTACTGACAGTATTAATTGAAGATAAGATATCGGGTATGACCAGAAAATATAATTTTTGGTCGATGCGAAATTGGGGCAAGGCAATGCTTTTGATTTTAGGCATTGTTGTGAAAAGAAACAAAATTGGCTTTCCTGTTAAGTTTATTATTATGCCCAATCATCGCAGTTACATCGATATTTTCTTGTTGGCTGCTTTTTCTCCTTCGGTTTTTGTAGCAAAGGAAGAAATAAAGAGCTGGCCAATTTTAGGTCAGGCAGTTAAAGCCGGCCGTTTGATATTGGTTAAGCGCGACGATATGAAAAGTTTATTGGCTACCATGAACAAGATCAAACAATCAATAGCCAACAATATTCCGGTTACGGTATTCCCCGAGGGTACAACAACAAAAGGTCCTGAACTAAAACCCTTCAAAAACGGTACATTTAAAATTGCAGCCGAGTTGGGTGTGCCTGTTATTCCATGTGCGATACATTATTACGATAAAAACAATGCATGGGTAGGTAGCGACACTTTTTTGGGCCATTTTTTTCGCCAGTTTTGGATACCATGGACTACAGTTCAAATCTGCTTCGGAAGGCCTATTGTTCATGCCGATTTCCAAGTGTTAAAAGCAAATATCCGAAGTGAAATTGTGGTCATGTTGAATGCTATGGTTTGATTTTTAATCTCTTTCGTCTATGTGTTTTTTACCGCCATACCTGTATTTCTTCAGAAATCGAATTTGGAAAGAAATACCGATTTGATTATTTACATGGATATGTTGGTCCTCCTATTTCTGTTACTATGCCAATTGATCGGCGTATTTTGGATTTTAAAAAATGTGTTTAAAATTTCTGCTGCTTACATTAAGTTCAGCCGAAATCTTAAACACATTAAACAATTATAGCTTT